>NZ_JBVASJ010000010.1:0-165242 GCF_057813935.1 Pseudomonas sp. F220 | reverse complement strand
TCAACCAATGTTGGCCAGAAGCCGAAGACAGCTTCCTCGAACAGGCCTTATACATAGATGCAACCGGGTAGCAGTGTTTGAAAAGCAGGTAGACCGTGGGGGCGAGTCCATACATAAGGGCGGAACCATAAGTGGCCGTTACCGCAGAAACGGATATGTACACCAGCGAGAGCCAGGTCGGCTGTCAGGCCGCCATCGCAGGCAAGCCAGCTCCCACATTTGAACTGTGTACACCAGCGGGAGCCAGGCAGGCTGTCAGGCCGCCATCGCGAGCAAGCTCGGCTCCTACAAGGGATCCAATTTGCCCTTGCCCCGCCGCCATCGCACGCTAACATCAATATTCAGGGAAAATTCTCGCACAACCCTCAAGTTGCACCGGGTTGCGACCGACACAGTACTAATCGCCCGAGCAAGCCAAAACCGTATTTTGGCCAAGCAGACAGGCGAAATCTCCTGTGCTTGATTGTCCCTTTGACTGCCATCACGGGATTGCCAATACTCATGGCAACTTGACGCTACCCGCACGGAACAAGGAAAAGCCATTTGAAGCTGGAACTCAAAAACAGCTTGTCGGTGAAGTTGCTCCGGGTTGTATTGCTGTCGGCATTGATCGTCGGCGTGGTTCTAAGCTGCGCACAAATCGTCTTCGATGCCTATAAGACACGGCAGGCTGTGGCCAATGACGCCCAGCGTATCCTCGACATGTTCCGCGACCCATCGACCCAGGCGGTGTACAGCCTTGATCGGGAAATGGGCATGCAAGTGATTGAAGGTCTATTTCGCGATGACGCCGTGCGCATGGCGTCCATCGGCCATCCCAACGAAACCATGCTCGCGGAAAAAACCCGCGAACTGCAGCAATCATCCAGCCGCTGGCTGACCGATCTGATCCTCGGTCAGGAACGCACCTTTACCACCCAGTTGGTAGGTCGCGGCCCGTACAGCGAGTATTACGGCGACCTCAGCATCACCCTCGACACCGCGACTTACGGTCAGGGCTTTATCGTCAGTTCGGTAATCATCTTTATTTCCGGAATGCTTCGCGCGTTGGCCATGGGCCTGGTGCTGTATCTGGTCTATCACTGGCTGTTGACCAAGCCGCTGTCACGGATCATCGAACACCTGACCACCATCAATCCCGATCGCCCCAGCGAACACAAGATTCCGCAGCTCAAAGGTCACGAAAAAAACGAGCTGGGCATCTGGATCAACACCGCCAATCAATTGCTGGCCTCGATCGAGCGCAACACCCACTTGCGCCATGAAGCGGAAAACAGCCTGCTGCGCATGGCCCAGTACGACTTTCTCACGGGTCTGCCTAACCGCCAGCAGTTGCAGCAGCAACTGGACAAGATTCTGGTGGATGCCGGCCGCTTGCAACGGCGTGTAGCCGTGCTCTGTGTCGGCCTCGATGACTTCAAGGGCATCAACGAACAATTCAGCTACCAGACCGGCGACCAATTGCTGCTCGCCCTGGCCGATCGCCTGCGCGCTCACAGCGGCCGCCTGGGAGCTCTTGCCCGCTTGGGCGGCGACCAGTTCGCGCTGGTTCAGGCCGATATCGAGCAACCTTACGAAGCCGCCGAACTGGCACAAAGCATTCTCGATGACCTGGAAGCGACGTTCGCCCTCGATCATCAGGAGATTCGCCTGCGCGCGACCATCGGCATCACGCTGTTCCCGGAGGATGGCGACAGTACCGAGAAGCTGCTGCAGAAAGCCGAGCAGACCATGACCCTGGCCAAGACTCGTTCGCGCAATCGTTACCAGTTCTATATCGCCAGTGTCGACACCGAAATGCGTCGCCGACGCGAGCTGGAAAAAGACCTGCGCGAAGCCCTCACTCGCGAGCAGTTCCATCTGGTCTACCAACCGCAGATCAGCTACCGCGATCACCGCGTAGTCGGTGTCGAAGCCTTGATCCGCTGGCAGCACCCGGAACACGGGCTGGTGCCACCTGACCTGTTCATCCCGCTGGCCGAACAGAACGGCACGATCATCGCCATCGGCGAATGGGTGCTGGATCAGGCCTGCCGCCAGTTACGCGAATGGCATGATCAGGGCTTCGCGGATCTGCGCATGGCGGTCAACCTGTCCACCGTGCAACTGCACCACGCCGAGTTGCCACGGGTGGTCAACAACCTGCTACAAATGTATCGCCTGCCGCCACGCAGTCTGGAGCTGGAGGTCACCGAAACGGGCTTGATGGAAGACATCAGCACCGCTGCTCAGCACTTGCTCAGCTTGCGCCGTTCCGGGGCGTTGATCGCCATTGACGACTTCGGGACGGGTTACTCCTCCCTGAGCTATTTGAAAAGCCTGCCCCTGGACAAGATCAAGATCGACAAGAGCTTCGTCCAGGACCTGCTGGATGACGACGACGATGCCACCATCGTTCGGGCGATCATTCAATTGGGCAAGAGCCTGGGCATGCAGGTGATCGCCGAAGGCGTCGAAACCGCCGAACAAGAGGCCTACATCATCTCCGAAGGCTGTCACGAAGGTCAGGGCTATTTCTACAGCAAGCCTCTGCCCGCGCGCGAGTTGAGCGCTTATTTGAAGCAAGCCCAACGCAGTAACGCCGCCATCCTCTGACACTCGCCGACGAACCGTAGCAGCCGAACGCAACCTTCGGCAGCTGCTACAGGTCATATACAGGCGCAATCACCGCGCAAATAAGAAATATTTCCAACGCCAACCCTTTACACATAATGCAAATCTTTCGCATTATGTTGCAGCTTTGCGCGCCCGCGCGCCTGTCCACCCCTTTTGAAGCAGGATGTTCGCCATGATTCGTATGCCTCTGGCTACCGCCAGTCTGTTGGCCATCGCTATTTCCCTCGCCGGTTGTGGCGAGGGCAAAGACAAGGCTGCCGCTCCTCAAGCACCTGTTCCAGCCGCCAGCACCGCAGCACCTGCTGCTGCCACTACGGCTGGTAACGTTGACGAAGCCGCTGCCAAGGCCGTTGTCGCGCATTACGCCGACATGGTCTTCGCTGTCTTCAGCGATGCCGAATCCACTGCGAAAACCCTGCAAACCGCAATCGATGCGTTCCTTGCCAAGCCTGACGCCGACACTCTGAAAGCCGCCCGCGCTGCCTGGGTCGCCGCGCGCGTGCCTTACCTGCAAAGTGAAGTATTCCGCTTCGGCAACACCATCATCGACGACTGGGAAGGACAGGTTAACTCCTGGCCGCTGGACGAAGGTTTGATCGACTACGTCGACAAGAGCTACGAGCACGCACTGGGCAACCCGGGCGCGACTGCCAACATCATCGCCAACACTGAAGTTCAGGTCGGCGAAGACAAGGTCGACGTGAAAGACATCACCCCGGAAAAACTGGCCAGTCTCAATGAGCTGGGCGGCTCCGAAGCCAACGTTGCCACCGGCTACCACGCCATCGAATTCCTGCTCTGGGGCCAGGACCTGAACGGCACCGGCCCTGGCGCCGGTAACCGTCCAGCCTCCGACTATCTGGAAGGTGCCGGCGCCACTGGCGGTCACAACGATCGTCGCCGCGCTTACCTCAAAGCCGTGACCCAATTGCTGGTCAGCGACCTGGAAGAAATGGTCGGTAACTGGAAACCGAACGTGGCTGACAACTACCGCGCCACCCTGGAAGCCGAACCAGGCGAAACCGGTTTGCGCAAAATGCTTTTCGGCATGGGCAGCCTGTCCCTCGGCGAACTCGCCGGCGAGCGCATGAAGGTCTCCCTGGAAGCCAACTCTCCAGAAGACGAACAAGACTGCTTCAGCGACAACACCCACAACTCGCACTTCTATGATGCCAAAGGCATTCGCAACGTCTATCTGGGTGAATACACGCGCACAGACGGCACCAAGATGACCGGCGCCAGCCTATCCTCGCTGGTGGCGAAAATCGACCCGGCAACCGACACCGCACTGAAGGCCGATCTGGCTGCAACTGAAGCCAAGATCCAGGTTATGGTCGATCACGCCAACAAGGGTGAGCACTACGACCAACTGATCGCCGCGGGCAACACTGCCGGCAATCAGATCGTTCGTGAGGCTATTGCCTCCCTCGTCAAGCAGACCGGTTCGATCGAACAGGCTGCCGGCAAACTGGGCATCAGCGACCTGAACCCGGACAACGCTGATCACGAGTTCTGATCACCCGTTGTTTGAGTGAATAGAGAGGCGACCTTCGGGTCGCCTTTTTGTGGGACACAAAACCACCCCTCACCCTAACCCTCGCCCCGTTGGGGCGGTCCGGCGTTCCGGGAGGGTTAGGGTGAGGGGTGGATCTAACAGCCAACACAAATCCGGCTCTGCCCTCAAACCTTGCCCCACATCAAACTAAACGCTAATTCCTCTTATTCAAACTCCCCTACCCTGATAGACTTTGCGCCCTTGTTTTGCTCGTCTTGCTGGATGTCTGATGCCCTCGCTGCTGCTTCGCTTGTCCACTTTGTTTATGGCCCTGGGCCTGAGTGCCTGCGATGACGCCCCGCATTTCACCAAGGCCGAACCCGGTGAAGCGCGCTCTGGTGGCAGCGCGACAGTAAGGAAGACCGATCAGAACGCCTTTTCCCTGCCTTCGGCCAACCTGTCGCCCACCCGGCGTCTGGATTTCAGCGTCGGCAACAGCTTCTTTCGCAGCCCGTGGGTGATCGCCCCGTCGACCACTACTGCCCGCGATGGCCTGGGTCCGTTGTTCAATACCAACGGCTGCCAGAACTGCCACATCAAGGACGGTCGCGGCCACCCTCCAACACCAGACTCCGATAACGCGGTGTCGATGCTGGTACGTCTGTCGATTCCCAACGCCCCGGCCTATGCCAAAGTCATTGAGCAACTCGGCGTCGTGCCGGAGCCAGTCTACGGCGGGCAATTTCAGGACATGGCGATACCCGGCGTAGCACCGGAAGGCAAAGTGCGAGTCAACTACGACCCCGTGCCGGTTCGCTTCAAGGACGGCACCGAAGTCGAGTTACGCAAACCTACGCTTGCAATCACCCAACTCGGCTACGGGCCGATGCACCCGGACACGCGCTTCTCCGCACGCATAGCTCCGCCGATGATTGGCCTCGGCCTGCTCGAAGCCATCCCCGATGCAGCGATTCTGGCCAATGCTGACCCTGAAGACGACGACAATAACGGCATCGCCGGGCGACCGAATTGGGTATGGGATGACCTGCAACAAAAAACCGTTCTCGGGCGTTTTGGCTGGAAAGCCGGCCAACCCACTCTCAATCAGCAAAACGCTCACGCGTTTTCCGGCGACATGGGCCTGACCACCAGCCTGAAACCTGTTGATGACTGCACCAAAGCACAAACCGCCTGTCTGCAAGCACCCAATGGCAATGGCCCGGACGGCGAACCGGAGGTCAGTGACAACATCCTGCGCCTGGTGCTGTTCTATAGCCGCAACCTCGCCGTTCCTGCCCGCCGCGACGTGAACTCGCCGCAAGTGCTGGCCGGTAAAAACCTGTTCTATCAGGCTGGCTGCCAGTCTTGCCACACACCGAAATTCACCACGGCCGCGAATGCCGCAGAGCCTGAGCTGGCCAATCAAGTGATTCGCCCTTACAGCGACCTGCTGCTGCATGACATGGGCGAAGGGTTGGCTGACAATCGCACGGAATTCCAGGCCAGTGGCCGCGACTGGCGCACGCCGCCGTTGTGGGGCATCGGCCTGACACAAACGGTCAGTGGCCATACCCAATTTCTGCATGACGGCCGTGCCCGCAACGTGCTCGAAGCCGTGCTCTGGCACGGCGGCGAAGCCCAAACGGCGCAGCAACAGGTTTTAGCTTTCAATGCCGATCAGCGCGCCGCGTTGCTGGCATTCCTGAATTCTCTATAACGTATTTCCCATAAGCTTTTCCCAAAAAAAAGGGAGCCCGAATGTTCCGTCCCAAATTGTTGTTCACCAGCCTTGCCGCACTCGCCCTGGGTGCCTGCTCGCCCCAGGACCCACAAGCAGTCACCTCGGCGGCCATTGCCAAACAAGTGATCCTGCCGAGCTATAGCCGCTGGGTCGAAGCCGACCGCCAATTGGCGATCAGCGCGCTGGCCTTCTGTGAAGGCAAGGAAAACCTGGAAACCGCCCGCGCCGACTTCCTCCACGCGCAAAAAGCCTGGGCCGAGTTACAGCCGCTGCTGATCGGCCCGCTGGCCGAGGGCAACCGTTCCTGGCAAGTGCAGTTCTGGCCGGACAAGAAGAATCTGGTCGGCCGTCAGGTCGAGCAACTGGTCACCGCGCAGCCGCAGATTGATGCCGCCGAGCTGGCCAAATCCAGTGTTGTGGTGCAAGGCCTCTCGGCTTACGAGTACATCCTGTTCGACAGCAAAATCGACATGGCCGACAGCGCGCAGAAAGCCCGCTACTGCCCATTGCTGACGGCCATTGGCGAACGCCAGAAGGTCCTCGCCGAAGAGATCCTGTCGCGCTGGAACACCAACGACGGCATGCTCGCGCAGATGAGCAAATTCCCGAACCAGCGTTACGCCGACTCCCACGAAGCAATCGCCGATCTGCTGCGGGTTCAAGTGACCGCGCTGGACACCCTGAAGAAAAAACTCGGTACGCCAATGGGTCGCCAGAGCAAGGGCATCCCACAGCCGTTCCAGGCCGATGCCTGGCGCAGCCATACCTCGCTGCAAAGCATGGAGACCAGCCTCGCTGCCGCCAAGACCGTCTGGGTCGGTGTCGATAACAAGGGCCTGCGCGGTCTGTTGCCAAGCGAACAAAAACCACTGGCCGACAAGATCGACGCGGCCTATGCCGCTTCATTGAAACTGTTCGCCAGCAACCAACGCTCACTGACCGAGATGCTTACCGACGACGCCGGTCGCCAGCAACTCAACGACCTCTACGACAGCCTCAATGTCGTTCACCGCCTGCACGAAGGCGAACTGGCCAAAGCGCTGGGCATCCAACTGGGCTTCAACGCCAACGACGGTGACTGATGAGGGTTAGCTCCATGCTGCGACGTCAGGCTTTGACTTTAGGCAGTTTGCTGCTTGGCGCAGTGACACTGGGCGGCTGGACGCTGTTTCGGCAAAAGGACAAAAGTCCTTTGCTGCTCTCGGCGCGGGACGATGGCGACGGCAGGCACTATGCCGTCGGTTATCGTCTGGACGGCACCCAGGTGTTCGCCACCCAGGTTGGTCAGCGCTGCCATGACATCATCAATCATCCGACGCTACCGATTGCACTGTTCGTCGCCCGTCGCCCCGGGACCGAAAGTTACCTGATCGATCTGCGGGACGGCACGCTGTTGCAGACCGTTATCTCCCAACCGAACAGGCACTTCTACGGTCACGCGGTGATTCACAAGAGCGGCGACTGGCTCTATGCCACTGAAAACGACACCACGGACCCGGGACGCGGCCTACTCGGTGTGTACCGGTTCGACGGTGAGCGACTGGTGCACAGCGGCGAGATTTCCACCCACGGCGTCGGCCCCCATCAAGTGTCGTGGATGCCTGACGGCGAGACCCTGGTGGTGGCCAATGGCGGTATCCGTACGGAAGCCGAAAGCCGGGTCGAGATGAACCTCAACGCCATGCAGCCAAGCCTGGTGCTGATGCAGCGCGATGGTACGTTGCTGAGCAAGGAAACCCTCGCCCAGCAGATGAACAGCGTGCGCCATTTGGGTATTGCCAGCGACGGTACCATCGTCGCCGGCCAACAGTTCATGGGCGATGCCCATGAGTCTTCCGAACTGTTGGCGATCAAGCGTCCCGGTCAGCCCTTCGTCGCCTTCCCGGTCGCCGAACACCAGTTGCAGGCGATGGGGCACTACACCGCCAGTGTTGCCGTGCATAGCGAGTTGCGCCTGGTAGCCCTCACCGCACCGCGGGGCAACCGCTTCTTTATCTGGGATCTGGACACGGCTCAAGTGCGCCTCGATGCGCCTTTACCCGACTGCGCCGGGGTCGGTGCGGTAGCCGATGGTTTCGTCGTCACGTCGGGTCAGGGACGTTGCCGTTTCTACGATTGTCGTCAGGCACAGCTTGTTGCGAAACCCCTTGAGCTACCCGCAGGGCTCTGGGACAACCATTTGCATTTGGTCTAAACACCCGTAGCAGCTGGCGCAGCCTGCGTTCGGCTGCGCAGCAGTCGTAAACCATGCGCTGCGGTGTGTCAGGCTAACCGCAATGTCAGGATTTACGACCGCTATGCAGCCGAACGCAGGCTGCGCCAGCTGCTACGGGTCGCGTCATGCCTACCTGTTAAAACGGCCATCTGGAATCACCACCACAGTCAGAGTAACCTGCCCTATATCTCATTTTTCTCAGCTTTTTTCCAAGGAACCGGAATATGCTGCGTCGCCGCATGCTGATCATGTTGGGTATTGTTCTGCTCATCGTTCTGCTGCTCGCAGGTTACAAAGCCTTCTCCGTCTATCAGCAGATCCAGGTGTTCTCCATACCGAAACCGCCGCTGAGTGTGGCCGTGGCCACCGCTACTGAACGCCCATGGCAAAACCGTCTGCCAGCGGTTGGCACGCTCAAGGCGTTGCAAGGGGTCAACCTGAGTCTGGAGATCGCCGGGACGGTCAAGGATGTGCAGTTCCAGTCCGGGCAGAAGGTCAATGCTGGTCAACCAATCGTGCAACTCGACAGTGCGGTAGAAAGTGCCCTGCTGGAAACCGCTCAGGCCGACCTCGGTCTGGCCCAGCTCGACTATGGCCGGGGCAGCCAACTGGTGGGCAGCCAGGCAATTTCCAAAGGGGAATTCGACCGGCTCTCGGCGCAACTGCAAAAGACCAAGGCCACGGTCAATCAGCTCAAGGCTGCGCTGGCGAAAAAACACATCGTCGCGCCCTTCAGCGGCACCATCGGCATTCGCCAGGTAGATGTCGGTGACTACTTGCCCAGCGGCACGGTGATCGCCACCTTGCAGGACTTGAGCAGCCTTTATGTTGACTTCTACGTGCCGGAACAGGCGATACCGAAAATAGCGCTCGGCCAGCCGGTTCAGGTCAACGTGTCGGCCTACCCGACGCAGAACTTCCCCGGCACCATCAGCGCGATCAACCCGAAAGTCGAAAACACCACCCGCAACGTGCTGGTGCGCGCGACCCTGGCCAATCCGGACGGCACGTTGCTGCCAGGCATGTTCGCCAGCCTGCAAGTCATGCTGCCAGATCCGCAACCGAAAATCGTGGTGCCGGAAAGCGCGATCACCTACACCCTCTACGGCAATTCGCTGTTTGTGGTGGCGCAGAAAAAAGCCGCCGACGGTAGCATTGAGAAGGACGCCAACGGCCAACCGGTGCTGATTGCCGAACGACGTTTTATCGAAACCGGCGAGCGCCGAGACGGGCTGGTGCTGATCACCAAAGGTCTGCGGAACGGCGAACAAGTGGTCAGCGCCGGACAGATCAAACTGGACAACGACGCCCACATCACCATCAGCGCCGACAAGACATTGCCAGCAGAGCAGAAAAGCCAGCCACGCACCAACTGATCAAGGAATCCCCATGGCTTTCACTGATCCGTTCATCCGTCGCCCGGTGCTCGCCACCGTGGTCAGCCTGTTGATTGTGCTGCTGGGTTTCCAGGCCTGGAGCAAGCTGCCGCTGCGCCAGTATCCGCAGATGGAAAACACCCTGATCACGGTGACCACCGCCTACCCCGGGGCTAACGCCGAGACCATCCAGGGTTACATCACCCAACCGATGCAGCAGAGCCTGGCGAGCGCCGAAGGCATCGACTACATAACCTCGGTCAGCCGCCAGAATTTCTCGGTGATTTCGATCTACGCGCGAATCGGCGCCAACAGCGACCGGCTGTTCACCGAGCTGCTGGCCAAGGCCAACGAGGTCAAGAACCAACTGCCCCAGAACGCCGAAGACCCAGTGCTGAGCAAGGAAGCTTTGGGCGCCTCGGCGCTGATGTACATCAGCTTCTTCAGCAAGGACCTGAACAACCCTCAGATCACCGACTACCTGTCACGGGTGATCCAGCCGAAACTGGCGACGCTGCCGGGCATGGCCGAAGCGAAGATTCTCGGCAACCAGGTGTTCGCCATGCGCTTGTGGCTGGACCCGGTCAAACTTGCCGGCTACGGCCTCAGCGCCATTGACGTGACCGATGCGGTACGCCGTTACAACTTCCTCTCGGCGGCTGGCGAGGTGAAAGGCGAATACGTGGTCACCAGTATCAACGCCAATACCGAGCTTAAATCCGTCGAGGCCTTCGCCGCCATCCCGCTGAAAATCGACGGCGACAGCCGGGTACTACTCAGCGATGTGGCGCGGGTGGAAATGGGTGCCGAGAACTACGACACCATCAGCTCCTTCGGTGGCACGCCGTCGGTGTATATCGGCATTAAGGCAACCCCCGCTGCCAACCCGCTGGACGTGATCAAGGAAGTGCGCAAGATCATGCCAGAGCTGGCGTCCCAGCTGCCGCCGAACCTCAAAGCGGAGATCGCCTATGACGCCACGCTGTTCATTCAGGCGTCGATCAATGAGGTGGTGAAAACCCTGTTTGAAGCGGTGCTGATCGTGATTGTCGTGGTGTTCCTGTTCCTCGGTTCCCTGCGTTCGGTCGTGATTCCGGTGGTCACCATCCCGCTGTCGATGATCGGCGTAATGTTCTTCATGCAACTGATGGGCTACTCGATCAACCTGCTGACCCTGCTGGCGATGGTACTGGCCATCGGGCTGGTGGTGGACGATGCGATCGTCGTGGTAGAAAACATCCACCGACACATCGAAGGAGGCAAAACACCGCTCGATGCCGCCATCGAGGGTGCTCGGGAAATCGCCATGCCGGTGGTCTCGATGACTATCACACTGGCCGCGGTCTACGCGCCAATCGGATTTCTCACAGGCCTGACTGGAGCGTTGTTCAAGGAGTTTGCCCTGACCCTGGCCGGTGCAGTGGTGATCTCCGGGGTCATCGCCCTGACCCTTTCGCCGATGATGTGCGCCCTGCTCCTGCGCCACGATGAGAACCCGTCGGGCCTGGCCCATCGTCTGGACAGGATCTTCGAAGGACTCAAACGCCGCTATCAAAGCATCCTGCACGGCACACTCAATACGCGGCCAGTGGTGCTGGTGTTCGCGGTGATCGTCCTGTGCCTGATTCCGGTGCTGCTGAAATTCACCAAATCTGAATTGGCACCGAATGAGGACCAGGGTGTCATTTTCATGATTGCCAACGCGCCGCAACCAACCAACCTCGACTACCTCAACACCTACACCGATGAGTTCCTCACGATCTTCAAGGAGTTTCCCGAGTACTACTCATCGTTCCAGATCAATGGCTTCAACGGCGTGCAATCGGGGATCGGTGGTTTCCTGCTCAAACCGTGGAACGAACGCCGCCGGACTCAGATGCAAATCCTCCCGGAAGTTCAGCGCAAACTCGCTGCCGTCACCGGGCTTCAGGTGTTCGGCTTTAACCTGCCGTCCTTGCCAGGTACCGGTGAGGGCTTGCCGTTCGCCTTCATCATCAACACCCCGAAGGATTACGAGTCTCTGTTGCAACTGGCCATTCGAGTGAAAAAGCGTGCGCTGGAATCCGGCAAGTTCGCCTTTCTCGACATCGATCTGGCCTTTGACAAGCCTGAGGTGGTGGTCGATATCGACCGCGCCAAGGCGGCGCAAATGGGGGTTTCGATGCAGGACCTGGGGGGGACCCTGGCGATATTGCTGGGTGAGGCGGAAATCAACCGTTTCACTATTGAAGGCCGTAGCTACAAGGTCATTGCCCAGGTCGAACGAGCCTACCGCGACAACCCCGACTGGCTGAGCAACTACTACGTAAAGAACACCAAGGGCGAACTGCTGCCCTTGTCGACACTGATCACCGTTACCGACCGGGCTCGACCGCGCCAGCTGAACCAGTTCCAGCAGCTCAACGCGGCGACGATTTCAGGCGTTCCAGTCGTCAGCATGGGTGAAGCCATCGAAACCGTACGCCAGATCGCCCGGGAAGAAGCCCCACCGGGCTATGCCTTCGATTATGGCGGCTCTGCCCGGCAATTCGTTCAGGAAGGCAGCGCACTGTGGGCGACCTTTGCCCTGGCGCTGGCCATCATCTTCCTGGTGCTGGCGGCACAGTTCGAGAGTTTTCGTGATCCGCTGGTGATTCTGATGACCGTGCCCTTGTCGATCTGCGGCGCGCTGATCCCGCTGTTCCTCGGCTGGTCGAGTATGAACATCTATACCCAGGTCGGACTGGTGACCTTGATCGGCCTGATCAGCAAGCACGGCATCCTGATCGTTGAGTTTGCCAACCAGTTACGCAAAGACAAGGGCCTGTCATCTCGAGAAGCCGTGGAAGAAGCCGCGGCAATTCGCTTGCGACCGGTGTTAATGACCACGGCGGCGATGGTGTTCGGCATGGTGCCGTTGATCATCGCCAGCGGCGCGGGCGCCGTCAGCCGGTTCGATATCGGTACCGTGATCGCGACCGGGATGTCGATCGGCACGCTGTTCACCTTGTTCGTGCTGCCTTGTGTTTACACCCTGCTGGCCAAGCCAGATAAATAGTCGACCGAAAAATAAAAGGCCTCGCACTGCGAGGCCTTTTATTTGGGTTTTATTATCTTCAACTTTGTGGCCTCTTTCCTTGAGAAAGACCGAACATGAACAGCAAAAAATCATGGTCGGGGTTACTTGCAACGGATGCCTTGGCTACCCGAGGCAAGGGGCAATGCGCGTCACCGTGCATTGCACTGAGGACTTTGGTGCGTGGTTGCTCCCAAGCAACCACCGCCAGAGAAACAACTGCCAAGGCTCCTGCCAAAAATAAACCTCGCGCAATTTCTAGTTTCATTACTCTAAACCTTTGATAGCGCTGCCAAACGCCGTCATATAACGGTAGCTGAGTTTTTGCCAGTCCGTAGGGCTCCACGACGAATGGCGGCGCCGCTGTTTCATGTCGTGGACGGCGGCACGTTTGCGAGTCAAGCGTTGCCCGCGACTATTGGGTTCTTCCACCCACTCACCGCGCAGGCCCCGGAAATAGTCAAAGCGGTCCTCAAGAGCTACGTCCTTTTCTGAGACATCTTCCACTGCCATCCTGTTACCTCTTGCGTAATACATAAACCCGCCACATGGCGTAGAGCGGGAAAAAGTCCAAATGTTCCTGAATGCGAAAACCGGCCTGTTTGAATTCTTCTTCTACCGTGGCTGCTGGTATCACAAATCGATTTTGGTAACCGTCTTGTTGCCCCGTTTCCTGCTTGCGCTTGTGCTCCATGCGCTTGCGTTTCCAGGCCTTGAAGTTGCCATCGACCCAAAGAGAGATAATGACGCTGTCGCGGGTAACCCGCTGAAACTCCTGCAACAGGGCGAGCCGATGAGCAGATTCGCCAATGTGATGGAGCAAACGCATACAAAAAATGCTGTCGACAGCGTTATCCGGCAAGCTGATGTCGAATGCTGATGTCTGCAAGGGTTGTACCCGCTTTACCACTTCGACGGGCTGGGCTCGCGTTGCGACCTCCAACATCGCCGCAGAGTTGTCGGCACCGATGATCACACGATTCTGCTTTTCTGCCAGTAACGGCCAGAAACGACCTGCACCACAAGGCAAATCGAGCACCAGGCTTGGCTCTCCCGCCAGCGCCAGAGCCTTTCGTGCCAGTTGCCCATCGCGTTTGTGCGACAACCTGCGGGCTAAGCCGTCCTGGTGTTTGAGCAAGTACTCTTGCGCGTGCTGTTCATCGTACGTGTTGGAAAAATCAAGTTTTATCGGGCAATCCATAATCGCCGTCTCCTGTAACTGATGAGGCCACCTTAGGTAGGGACATGTCAGCGTCAGGTCATCGCGTTGTGAAAACTTCGTCCCCACCAACGTTGATGTACTTCAGGGTTTTACAGAAGGGCCGCAATAGCATTGCGGCCACGGCCCGATAAAAACTGCGGTAAAGCGTGCCCGGAAGAACCCTGGGCACGAGAAGGAATCAGTTTTTAGCCGGGTTCAGCTCGACATGGAACCGGCAGCCATTGGGCTCCATTGTGCTGAGGCTGACGCTCCAGCCCTGGTTTTCACAGATTCGCTGCACCAGTGACAGACCCAGGCCCAGGCCCTCGCCACGCTTTTCGTTGCCGCGCACGAACGGCTCGAACATCGCCTCGCGTTTTTCTTCGGGAATCCCCACACCGCTGTCCTCTACCACAAAGCCGCCAGGTTCCAGCGTCAGGCGGATAAAGCCACGGTCAGTGTAGTGCAGCGCATTGCGCAACAAATTGCCCATCACCGCATGCAAGAACGTCGCGTTGTATCGGGTATCCAGCGGGTTGTCGGGGTCATAGATCAGCTCAATCCCCTTGGCCTCAATGGGTTCACGCCACAGACCAATCAGGTCCTCGGCTACCAGATTCAAGGTCACCTGGGGCGACATGCTGGCATCTTCGCGCTGGGCACGCGCCAGCATCAGGAAGGTCTGGACCAGTTCGCGCATCTCTTCGCAGGCGCGGGCAATCCGTTCGACCTGAGCGCGACCACGCGGGTCGATGCAAGGATTTTCCAGCAGCAGTTCGCAGGAGCTGGCCAACACCATCAACGGGGTGCGCAATTCGTGACTGACGTCGCTGGTGAACAGACGCTCACGACTCAGCGCCTGACGTAAACGCCCCAAGGTGGCGTCGAAGGCCACCGCCAGTTCACCGACCTCATCGGCGGCATAATCGGGTGCCAACGGTGGTGCCAGGCCGAGTAACTGATCGCGATGCCGAACCTGGCGAGCCAGCCGCACCACCGGTGCCATTACCTTGCGTGCCAGGACCCAGCCAAGGAACACCGCTAGCGCCAGACTCAGCACGAAGCCCACCAGCACTACCGCGAACAGCACCCGTTCACGATCTTCAAAACCACTTTGATCCTGCAGCAACACATAACGCCTGCCATCGACGATCTCGACGATGGCGTGATACGACAAATGCTCACGAAATACTTCGTGAAAACCCGCATCCAGACTGCGCAGATCCTTGGGCAACTCAAAATCGCCACGCCCACCGCTGAAATAGAACAACTGGTCCGGTTCCGGCCGATGGCTCCAATCCTCGATGCTGTCCATCAACAGCAGACGCTGCAGATCACCGCCCAGGCCTGCTGAAATCAACTTCGCTTCAACCAGATGCACCGTTGCCACGATGCCTAGGGCGAATGCCCCTGCAACCAATGCGCTCATCAACGCAAAGGCGATGATGATTCGTTGGGCAAGGCTTTGCTTAAACTCCATCACGACCCTCGGCCAAGCGATAGCCGACGCCATGTACGGTTTGCAGCAGCGGTTTAGCGAATGGCTTGTCGATCACCTGACGCAGCTGATGAACATGGCTGCGCAGGCTGTCGCTGTCCGGGCAGTCATCGCCCCACAGGGCTTCTTCAAGAATTTCGCGACGCAGTACGTGAGGACTCTTTTGCATCAGCACCGCCAGCAACTTGAGCCCCACTGGGTTGAGCTTGAGCAAACGTCCTTCGCGGGTCACTTCCAGGGTGTCGAGGTCGTAGTTCAGATCCCCCACCTGCAAGGTCCGCCGCCCTCCCCCCTGAGCACGACGCATGACCGCCTCGATCCGCGCCGCCAGCTCAGACAGCGCGAAGGGTTTCACCAGATAATCATCGGCGCCTGACTTGAAGCCCAGCAGACGATCATCCAGTTGATCACGAGCGGTGAGCATGATCACCGGGGTATCACGACGGGCATCTTCGCGCAGTCGTTTGCAAAGGGTGTAACCGTCGATACCGGGCAGCATGATGTCGAGCACGATCAAGTCGTAGTGCTCGGTCGCCGCCAGGTGCAGGCCCGACAAACCGTCTTGAGCGCAATCTACGGTATAGCCTTTAAGCCCCAGGTAGTCGGCCAGATTGGCCAGGATATCGCGGTTGTCTTCAACCAATAGAATTCGCATGGGCACTCCTCCGTACACAGTAACGGCCGTTTGGCTCGCGCAGCTTAAGGCCAAGTGTGACTCACGGCTAGGGCTGTCAGTACCGGCAAGCCGTGTCAGCACCGCGCAGAATGGGCTTAACAAGTTTTTCACTCTCGATTCACAACCCGATTACAGTGTCGGCACCAGACTCTGGCATGATTGATATCAGGAATGTTGTCGATGGTTTTTTCAAGAAAGCGCTCGTGCACTTTCTGCTGCTTGTGACCGGCTCCTGGCTCGTGGTTTTCCTGCTAATCCGCCGTGTTTTGCCAATCACTCATCTGGATTAACGGAGAGTCCCGGGCTACGGCCAGCGACCCGCTGATTCAGTGCGGCCTCACCTGTTACCAAATCGCCAGTTATGGCTTCAAGCAACAGCTGTTCGGCTGGAAACCACCCAAAGAGGGCTCCGACCAGATCAGCGAACGCTAACCGAAATGCCCCTGGCTCGTCTGCCAGGGGCTTTTTTCTATCAGCTCAGGATCCACCATGTCATCAACCGTTGTCCGCCCAGTCTCCCGCCCGCTCAATTTCTGGGTATGCCTGGGTGTGCCCGCCATTGCGGCAATCATATTGCTCTTGCTGGAATTGACGTCTTTGGACATGGACCTTGCGAAACTGTTTTATGACCCGGTCGCAGGCGATTTCATCGGCAAGCAAAGTTACTTTCTGGAAGATATCCTGCATGTCCGGGCCAAACAGGTGGTCATTGCTTTCTCGGTGTTGGCTATTCTCGGGTTCATCGACGCTTTTTTTGTGCCGCGGCTCAAACCAATCAAACGAGAACTGGGCTGCCTGGTGCTGTCTCTGGCCCTGGCCACATCCTTCGTCACCCCGGTCAAAGCAGTGACTGCCGTGCAATGCCCTTGGAGTCTCAAGGAATTCGGTGGCAAGGAAACCTACAGCGAGCTGCTCAGCCCGCGCCCACAGACCGATAAACCCGGCCGCTGCTGGCCCGGTGGACATGCGGCTACGGGTTTCACGCTGTTTGCGCTGTTCTTTGTACTGCGTGACCGTCGTCCGCGAATGGCTCGCAACGCCCTGATCTTTGCGTTCAGCCTGGGTACGGTGTTCTCCATCGGCCGGATGATTCAGGGCGCGCACTTCTTTTCCCACAATGTATGGACGGCGATTTTCTGCTGGTTGATTTGTCTGGGGTCGTATTACTACGTCCTGTATCGGCCGACGCCCAAGGCTGAACGGCCAGTTAAGGTAGAACCTGTCAGCGCCTGACTGCTTTAAGATCAAAAGATCGCAGGCTCCTACACCGATCGCGTCCCCCATCGAGATAGCGGGTGTAGCCTGCGATCTTTGGGGCTTACACAAATCCCGGACATGAAAAAGCCCCGCCTGCTTAACGCAGGCGGGGCTTTTTTTGTAGGGGTAAGGCTGGCTTACATCATGCCGCCCATGCCACCCATACCGCCCATGTCTGGCATACCGCCACCAGCTGGTTTGTCATCTGGAGCATCAGCGATCATGGCTTCGGTGGTCAGCATCAAGCCACCAATGGACGCCGCAGCCTGCAGAGCAGAGCGAGTCACTTTAGTAGGGTCGAGGATGCCCATTTCGATCATGTCGCCGTATTCGCCAGTGGCTGCGTTGTAACCGAAGTTACCCGAACCTTGCTTGACCTTGTCGACAACTACGCTTGGCTCGTCGCCGGAGTTGGCAACGATCTGACGCAGTGGCGATTCGATAGCACGACGCAGTACAGCAATACCGACGTTCTGATCAGCGTTGTCGCCTTTCAGGTCGCTGATGGCTTGCAGAGCGCGAATCAGCGCTACGCCACCGCCAGGTACCACGCCTTCTTCAACGGCTGCACGAGTAGCGTGCAGGGCGTCTTCAACGCGGGCTTTCTTCTCTTTCATTTCAACTTCGGAACCAGCGCCAACCTTGATCACTGCAACGCCGCCGGACAGCTTGGCCAGACGCTCTTGCAGTTTTTCACGGTCGTAGTCCGAAGAAGTATCAGCCACTTGCTGACGGATCTGCAGAACGCGAGCCTGGATATCAGCTTCAACGCCGGCACCGTCAATGATGGTGGTGTTTTCTTTGGACAGGATTACGCGCTTGGCATTACCCAGGTGTTCCAGGGTAGTGCTTTCCAGGCTCAGACCGATCTCTTCGGAGATAACGGTACCGCCAGTCAGAACAGCGATGTCCTGCAGCATGGCCTTGCGACGGTCGCCAAAGCCTGGGGCTTTAACGGCAGCAACTTTAACGATGCCGCGCATGTTGTTCACAACCAGAGTCGCCAAGGCTTCGCCTTCAACGTCTTCGGCAACGATCAGCAGTGGACGGCCAGCTTTGGCAACAGCTTCCAGTACTGGCAGCATTTCGCGGATGTTGGAGATCTTTTTGTCGACCAACAGGATCAGCGGACCGTCCAGCTCAGCAACCATGGTGTCTGGTTTGTTGATGAAGTACGGGGACAGGTAACCACGGTCGAACTGCATGCCTTCAACAACCGACAGTTCGTTTTCCAGGCCCGAGCCTTCTTCAACGGTGATCACGCCTTCTTTACCGACTTTTTCCATGGCTTCGGCAATGATGTCGCCGATGGAGTTGTCGGAGTTGGCAGAGATGGTGCCGACCTGAGCGATTGCCTTGGTGTCAGCGCAAGGCTTGGACAGGGCTTTCAGCTCTTTGACAATAGCGATAGTCGCTTTGTCGATGCCGCGTTTCAGGTCCATCGGGTTCATGCCGGCAGCGACGGCTTTCAGGCCTTCGTTGACGATCGATTGAGCCAGAACGGTAGCGGTGGTGGTGCCGTCGCCTGCGTCATCGTTAGCACGGGAGGCAACGTCTTTGACCAGCTGCGCGCCCATGTTTTCGAAGCGATCTTTCAGCTCGATTTCTTTAGCGACGGAAACGCCGTCCTTGGTGATGGTCGGAGCGCCGAAGCTCTTCTCGATGATCACGTTACGGCCTTTAGGCCCCAGGGTCGCTTTTACTGCGTCAGCCAGGACGTTGACACCGGCGAGCATTTTCTTACGGGCGGAATCGCCGAATTTAACTTCTTTAGCAGCCATGATCGATATTCCTTAAATACTTTGTAGTAGCGGGAAATTGAGCGGGAATCAGCCTTCGATAACAGCGAGGATTTCGTTCTCGCTCATTACCAGCAGGTCTTCGCCGTCTACTTTCACAGTGTTGCTGCCGGAGTAAGGGCCGAACACAACCTTGTCACCCACTTTCACGGCCAGTGCACGCACTTCACCGTTGTCCAGAACGCGGCCGGTGCCTACAGCAAGGATTTCACCGCTGTTGGCTTTTTCGGCAGCCGAACCCGGCAGAACGATACCGCCAGCGGTTTTCTTTTCTTCTTCGCTGCGACGGATTACGACGCGGTCATGCAGAGGACGAAGCTTCATTGTCGATCTCTCCTAATTGTGGTTTTCATCGGCCGGTGTAGTCCCGGCGGGTTAGCAAATCCGGCATTGCCGGTTGCGGCTCGCAAAGCGAACCGCGGAAGTCTGTCTGGTGTCACCACCAAAACCTTGCGGTGACCGTTACATAAGGGCGCATAAGCTTATTACAAGGGCTGATGAGCGAATTTTTTTACGTTCGGCGTCTGCCTGGAAAACAAACATGGCACCCGAAGGTGCCATGTCGATAACCAAAGCTGATTACGAATCGCGATGCTCGAACTCACCCTCGATCACGTTCGGCTGGCGCCCAAGGGGCTGCTGCGGGGTCGGACCGCCGCGAGCCTGCATATCCTCGGCAAAAGCACGCTGACGAATCGCCTGCTCCTCGGCACGTTGACGCATCTTGTTGGCCAGCAGCCGGCGAGTGATCGGTAGCAACATAATCAAGCCAACTACGTCGCTGATGAAGCCCGGCAAGATCAACAGACCGCCACCCAGGGCCATCATCAGGCCTTCAAGCATTTGCTGAGCCGGCAACTCGCCGCGATTCAGGCTTTCACGTGCCCGTAGGGCCGTGGCCAAACCAGCGACGCGCAGCACCAGAACACCAAGCATCGAGCCGAGAATGATCAACAGCAACGCTGGGAAAAAGCCGATGGCGGAGCTGACTTTGACAAACACAAACAGCTCTAGCACCGGGAACAGCAGAAAGAGCAACAAAAATGGGCGCATCAAATGGTTCCTCAAAGGAAGAGTGCCTTCCAGTTCACATTAGATGACGTCGCCATTTCGTGAATTCAAGCATCGGCACCTTCATTTTTTGGCCAATGTTCGGCGTGAGCCAGGAAAACCAAGGCTTCGCGTACTTGTGTCGGCGTATTACAAGGCTCTTGGAAGGGCAACCAGTACAGCCCCTGACCGATGCGCAAGTGCATGCCTTCGGTGTCGATCCCGGCCAGTTGCGCCGGTACGGTTTTCGGCAATCCGGCCAACTCAACGTAATGGGCAATGGCCTTGGCGTGGTCGCTGTTCATGTGTTCGACCATGCTCACCTCCGCCTTGCCAGCAAATGGGTTGGCCAGCGTTAGCTGATCGACCCAGTGAATCGCGCCGAAGCCACCGATGTAGCGATGGCGGACCGGTTTGAGCACCCAAAAGTCGAAGTCATGGGCTTTGTGGTAGTTCTGCGACTCCGGGAAATAGCGGTAATAGCGCTCGGCGGCAGCCTCAATAGCCTCGGGTTCGCTGAGTTTTTCCGCCTCGGCCAGATAGGTCAGGCGGCCGACGGCTTGTACATCTTCGGCTTCACGCTCGCCCACCAGCAGTGAGCATTTGGCATCTTTGAGCAAGTTGTGGGTGTGCTGGGCAATCCGGCTGATCAGGATCAGCGGCCGCCCCTGCTCGTCCAGGCAGTAAGGAACCACCGAACCAAAAGGAAAACCGGGCATCGCCTTGGAGTGCGTCGACAACACTCCGCGGTATTCCTTGAGCAGCAGTTCTCGGGCATGCTTAGCGGCTTCAACGCTCAATTTATGACTCCTTATATAGAATCCGTCGAAAACGGACGGGCGCCTGGACCGATGTTCCAGCAACGCCATCGGGGGGTAGTTCTCATATGCAGCCAAGCCACATCAGGCACGCAAGAGAGGCCCTATAAAAGGAAACCACTCTGACCTGCTACCGGGGCATGCGAATGCAACTCACTGACAAAGTAATCATTATCACGGGCGGTTGCCAGGGTTTAGGTCGTTCCATGGCCGAGTATTTCGCAGCCAAGGGCGCGAAGCTAGCCCTGGTCGACCTGAACCAGGAAAAGCTCGATCTGACCGTGGCTGCCTGCACCGCCGCCGGTGTCGAAGCCCGTGCTTATCTGTGCAACGTCGCCAATGAAGAACAAGTGACCCACATGGTCGCTCAGGTCGCCGAAGATTTCGGCGCGATTCACGGCTTGGTCAACAATGCCGGAATCCTGCGCGATGGCCTGCTGATCAAGGTCAAAGACGGTGAAATGACCAAGATGAGCCTGGCCCAATGGCAAGCGGTGATCGACGTCAACCTGACCGGGGTATTCCTGTGCACCCGCGAAGTGGCGGCGAAGATGATTGAGCTGGAGAATCAGGGTGCAATCATCAATATCTCGTCGATTTCCCGTGCCGGTAACGTTGGCCAGACCAACTATTCGGCCGCCAAGGCCGGTGTCGCTGCCGCCACCGTGACGTGGGCCAAGGAACTGGCACGCTACGGAATCCGCGTTGCGGGCATCGCGCCGGGCTTTATCGAAACCGAAATGACCCTGAGCATGAAGCCTGAAGCGCTGGAGAAAATGACGTCGGGTATTCCGCTCAAGCGCATGGGCAAACCTGAAGAGATTGCCCACTCGGCGGCCTACATCTTCGAGAACGACTATTACACCGGCCGGATTCTGGAAATGGACGGCGGTTTGCGCATCTAAAGCCCACCTAAAACCAATGTGGGAGCGAGCCTGCTCGCGATGAGGGCCTGACATTCAGCCAGGATGGTGACTGTCAGATCGCTATCGTCGGAACGCCGCCCGGAGCAGGCTCGCTCCCACAGTTATCAGTGTTATCTGATAGACATCAATCGTCGCTGATGGTGATGTTCGGCATCGCTGGCGTTGCGGCTTCCTGCAGAACGATCCGCGCACCGACATGACGAGCCAGTTCCTGATACACCATGGCGATCTGGCTGTCCGGCTCGGCAATGACCGTCGGCTTGCCACCGTCGGCCTGCTCGCGGATCACTATCGACAACGGCAGCGAAGCCAGCAGCTCGACACCGTATTGCGTGGCCAGTTTCTCGCCACCGCCTTCACCGAACAAGTGCTCGGCATGACCGCAATTGGAGCAGATGTGCACGGCCATGTTTTCCACGACGCCGAGCACCGGAATGTTGACCTTGCGGAACATCTCCACGCCCTTACGCGCATCCAGCAGTGCCAGATCCTGCGGTGTCGTGACGATCACCGCACCCGCCACCGGAACTTTTTGTGCCAGCGTCAGCTGGATGTCACCGGTGCCTGGCGGCATGTCGATAACCAGGTAATCAAGATCACCCCAAGCGGTTTGAGTAACCAGCTGCAACAACGCACCCGAAACCATCGGGCCACGCCAGACCATAGGTGTGTTGTCGTCAGTCAGGAAGGCCATGGACATGACCTCGACGCCGTGGGACTCGATCGGCACGAACCACTTCTGATCCTTGACCTTCGGTCGGGTGCCTTCCGGGATACCGAACATGATGCCCTGGCTCGGGCCGTAGATGTCTGCGTCGAGAATCCCGACCTTCGCGCCTTCGCGCGCCAGTGCCAGCGCCAGGTTGGCCGCGGTGGTGGACTTACCCACACCGCCCTTGCCGGAAGCCACTGCCACCACGTTTTTCACGTTGGCCAGACCCGGAATCTGCGCCTGAGCCTTGTGCGCGGCAATCACGCTGGTGATTTCGACCCGGGCCGTCATCACGCCATCCAGACCTTCGATGGCCAGCTGCAACAGCTGCGCCCAACCGCTCTTGAACAACCCGGCGGCATAGCCCAGTTCAAGCTGAACAGTGACGCGATCACCCTGGATGTCGATAGCGCGCACACAACCGGCGCTGACCGGATCCTGGTTCAGATAAGGGTCGGTGTATTGGCGAAGGACGGCTTCCACCGCTGCGCGATTGACTGCGCTCATGGGCAACTCCGATAGCAGGACTGAGAAAATCAGGGGGTATCCTACCTGTTCTGGACGGCGCACGGCATGCTTTCAGGATGTGACAAAGTTCGAATGGCCAATCACGGACCTGTAGCAGCTGGCGCAGCCTGCGTTCGGCTGCGCAGCAGTCGTAAACCCTGTCGCCACGGTTTGTCAGATAGACCGCGTCAGCCGGATTACGACCGCTTCGCGCTCGAACGCAGGCTGCGCCAGCGGCTACGGGTGCGGTGGAAAACGCAGCAGCGGGGTGAAAAATATGCGCTGGCGCTTTATAGTGGCCGACCTCCGTTTCATCAAGTAGCCGAGCCCCATGTCCGAGCCACGCAAGATCCTCGTCACCAGCGCCCTGCCCTATGCCAATGGTTCAATCCACCTTGGCCATATGCTTGAGTACATCCAGACCGATATGTGGGTGCGCTTCCAGAAGCATCGCGGCAATCAATGTATCTATGTCTGCGCGGACGACGCCCACGGCTCGGCGATCATGTTGCGCGCGGAAAAGGAAGGCATCACCCCGGAACAACTGATCGCCAACGTCCAGGCTGAACATAGCGCCGACTTTGCCGAGTTCCTGGTGGACTTCGATAATTTCCACTCGACCCACGCCGAAGAAAACCGTGAGCTGTCGAGCCAGATCTACCTGAAGCTGCGCGACGCCGGGCACATCGCCACTCGCTCGATCACTCAGTATTTCGATCCGGAAAAGAAAATGTTCCTGGCCGACCGCTTCATCAAGGGCACCTGCCCGAAATGCGGCACCGAAGACCAATACGGCGACAATTGCGAAAAATGTGGCGCGACCTATGCGCCAACCGACCTTAAAGATCCGAAATCGGCGATCTCCGGCGCCACGCCGGTGCTCAAGGATTCACAACACTTCTTCTTCAAGCTGCCGGACTTCCAGGAAATGCTGCAGAGCTGGACCCGCAGCGGCACCCTGCAAGACGCCGTGGCGAACAAGATCGCCGAATGGCTGGACGCCGGCCTGCAACAGTGGGACATCTCCCGCGATGCGCCGTACTTTGGCTTCGAAATTCCCGGCGAGCCGGGCAAGTATTTCTACGTGTGGCTGGACGCGCCAATCGGCTACATGGCGAGCTTCAAGAACCTCTGTGCCCGTCGTCCGGAGCTGGATTTCGACGCATTCTGGGCCAAGGATTCCACCGCTGAGCTGTACCACTTCATCGGCAAGGACATCGTCAACTTCCACGCGCTGTTCTGGCCAGCAATGCTCGAAGGTGCGGGTTACCGCAAGCCGACCGCGATCAATGTGCACGGCTACCTGACCGTCAACGGCCAGAAGATGTCCAAATCCCGCGGCACCTTCGTCAAGGCCCGAACCTACCTCGATCACCTGTCACCGGAATACCTGCGCTACTACTACGCAGCCAAGCTCGGCCGTGGCGTCGACGACCTGGACCTGAACCTCGAAGACTTCGTGCAGAAGGTCAACTCGGATCTGGTCGGCAAAGTGGTCAACATTGCCAGCCGTTGCGCCGGCTTCATTCATAAAGGCAACGCCGGCGTGCTGGTGGCCGGCAACGCCGCGCCAGAACTGACCGACGCCTTCCTTGCTGCCGCGCCAAGCATTGCCGAAGCCTACGAGGCTCGCGACTTTGCCCGCGCCATGCGCGAGATCATGGGGCTGGCCGACCGCGCCAATGCCTGGATCGCCGACAAGGCACCGTGGTCGCTGGCCAAACAGGAAGGTAAACAGGACGAAGTTCAAGCTATCTGCGCCCTGGGCATCAACCTGTTCCGCCAACTGGTGATTTTCCTCAAGCCGGTGCTGCCATTGCTGACCGCTGACGCCGAGGCGTTCCTCAATGTCGCGCCGTTGACCTGGAACGACCACGCGACCTTGCTCAGCAACCATCAGCTGAACGAATTCAAACCACTGATGACCCGCATCGATCCAGTAAAAGTACAAGCCATGACCGACGCCTCGAAAGAAGACCTGACCGCCAGCCAGACCGATACCGGCGCGGCACAAGGTAATGGCGAATTGCTCAAGGACCCGCTGTCGGCCGAGATCGATTTCGATGCCTTTGCCGCCGTCGACTTGCGAGTAGCGTTGATCCTCAAGGCCGAAGCCGTGGACGGTGCGGACAAACTGCTGCGCCTGACCCTGGATATCGGTGACGAGCAGCGCAACGTATTCTCCGGCATCAAGAGCGCCTACCCGAACCCGGCCGAGCTGGAAGGTCGTCTGACCATGATGATCGCCAACCTCAAACCACGCAAAATGCGCTTCGGGATCTCCGAAGGCATGGTGATGGCAGCGGGTCCCGGCGGTGAAGAAATCTACCTGCTCAGCCCGGACAGCGGCGCCAAGCCAGGCCAGCGGATCAAGTAAGACTCAGCGCTGGATTGATCCCCCCGCCATGTAGTTTAGTGGTGGGGGGATTTTCATATCCGGTGGGCCCTTTCTCCTTGCCGGATAAGGCCTAATCTTTAGGCTACAGACCTGTTCGCTCAACCCGGCACGATCATGACCGACATTCTCCTCACGCTTATCAGCGCTGCCCTGATCAACAATTTTGTATTGCAATGGCCGTTGGGCGTCGATCCGCTGCTACAGACGGCTCGCGAATCGGGTGCCGAGCGTCGGCAAGTGCATGCCTTGGGTATCGCAACAACCTGCCTGATGCTGATCAGCTGTGTCCTGGGTTACACGCTCTACCATTACCTGCTGGCTCCGCTGGCGTTGACTTCGTTGCGTTTGTTCGTCTTCTTGCCCCTCAGCGTGCTGCTGATCAGGCCAATCCTGAGCCTGCTTTCAAGCGGGTTTCCACAGCTGCCGTTCAGCGGTCTCAGGCCTCTGTTGGCGGGCAATGCTGGCGTCTTGGGCCTGGCCCTACTCAGCACGCAGGGAGACAAAGGTCTGGGCTATACGACCTCGCTGAGCCTCGGCGCAGGCCTGGGCTTCTGGCTGGTGTTGAGCCTGTTCAGCGATTTGCGTCAACGAACCCTCAATAATGATGTCCCTCTACCCTTTCGCGGCTTGCCGATCGAACTGATCAGCGCCGGGCTGATGGCAGTGGCATTTCTAGGCTTCACCGGACTGATCAAAACATGAGTCTGATTCAACGCATCGACGCCCTGTTGCCGCAGACCCAATGCGGAAAATGTGGCCATCCAGGATGCAAACCCTACGCTGAAGGCATTGCCAACGGTGAGGCGATCAACAAATGCCCACCTGGAGGCGCAGAAACTATTTCGGCGCTGGCCGACCTTCTCAAAATACCTGTGCTGGAACTGGACACGGAACGTGGTTCGGCCCCTGCGCAAATCGCCTTTATTCGTGAAGCAGAATGCATCGGCTGCACCAAATGCATTCAGGCCTGCCCGGTGGACGCGATTGTCGGTGCAGCCAAGCTGATGCATACGGTGATCATCGACGAATGCACCGGTTGCGACCTCTGCGTGGCGCCCTGCCCGGTGGATTGCATTGAAATGCATCCATTGCCGCTGGCCACCGTGCTGCCGATTGTCGGAGGGCTGGCATTCAGCCCGGAAGAACAACGCGCCCGCACCGAAAAGCGCAATCACGCACGTAGCCGTTTCGAACAGCGAAATGCCCGTCTGCGCCGCGAAGAAGAGCAAAAACTGGCCGAGCGTCTGGCGCGCGCCCAACGTCCCACGCAGAACAGCGAAGTGTCCGTCAATCCGGTTCAGGCCGCCATTGACCGGGTTCAGGCGCAGAAAGCCGACGCTGCCGATGCAGCCTTGAAAAAGGCCAAGATCGATCTAGCCATGAGCCGTGCACAACTGAACAAGTCGCTGAAAGCCTTCGGACATCCGCCGACCTTTGAACAGCAGTCACAGCTGATCATTCTGCAACGACAGTTCGAGGCCGCAGAACTTGCATTGGCACAGCTTGAAAACAACGCAGCACCTGCGCCAGAAACGGCTCCTGCCAAGGATGCCGAGCTAAAACGCGCAAAAATCCAACTGGCCATGCGCCGCGCCGAACTGAAAAAAGCCCAAAACAGCGAAGCATCGAGCGAGCAAATTGCAGTTTTGGATAATGCTCTGGCTGAAGCTGAGCAGGCTTTGCACCGCGCCGAGGCCGCCAGTGAGCAACCCGCTCCCGATCTGATTCGGGTCGAGAAACGGCCCATCGACAGCCAGCTTCGGCAGTTGAAAACGGAGCTGGCCTACGCTCGCGCGGACCTCAGCAAGCTTGAACGACGTCCCGATACATCTGCAGAGGTCATGACCAAGGCTCGAAACCGACTGAGCGAAGCTGAGCGTCAGGTAAATGCTTATGTCGCCTCTTGAAACCGTTGACGGACGCCTTCAGCAGGCAATGAAGCTGGTGTTGCTGGCAACACTGCCGGGGATTTTCGTTTTGCTGTGGTTATACGGCTGGGGCGTACTGATCAACTTGCTGCTGGCCGGCTCCACAGCCCTGGCCGTTGAAGCCACCGTCCTCAGCTTGCGCAGGCGCCCTCTGAGGCCCTCTCTGAGCGATGGCAGCGCACTCGTCAGTGCCACATTGCTGGCCTTGGCATTACCGCCCTATTGCCCATGGTGGTTGACCCTGAGCGCCACCGCGTTCGCACTGTTTTTTGGAAAACACTTGTATGGTGGTGTCGGCAAAAACCCGTTCAATCCAGCGATGCTTGGCTACGCAATGGTCCTGGTGTCGTTTCCACAGCAAATGACGCACTGGCCGGCCTCCCACGGCATGGATCTGCTGGGTGGCTTGCAACAGGTTTTCGGCTTCAACTTCAGCGCCTCGGCACCTGATGCCTGGGTCCAGGCCACCGCCCTGGACAGCGTGCGGATCAACAAAAGCCTGACCATGGATGAACTGTTCGCCGGCAATCCTGCGTTCGGTCACTTTGGGGGTAAAGGCGCCGAGTGGGTCAATCTGGCGTTCCTCGCCGGCGGCGCTTTCCTGCTACAACGTCGGGTATTCAGTTGGCACGCCCCGGTCGGCATGCTTGCCAGTCTGTTTATCATCAGTTTGCTTTGCTGGAACGGCTCGGGCTCCGACTCCCATGGTTCTCCTCTGTTCCACCTGTTGACGGGCGCGAGCATGCTCGCCGCTTTCTTTATCGTCACCGAGCCGGTCTCCGGCGCCAAAAGCCCAAAGGCCCGGCTGTGTTTCGGAATAGGCGTTGGTCTGCTGACCTATCTCATACGTACGTGGGGCGGTTATCCAGACGGCGTGGCGTTTGCCGTGCTGTTGATGAACCTGGCCGTGCCCTCGCTGGAGCGCCTCTTCGCCCCCCAACCAGAGCCGTCTGCGCCATGAACAGAAATGTCGGCATACTGATCCTGATGTTATTAGCCGGTCTGGGTGGAACCGCGACATTCTTTGTACAACAAGTCGCCGCACCGCACATCGCGGCAGAACGACGTGCGGTACAAAACCGCAATCTGCTGGAAATGCTGCCCCCAGGCAGCTACGACAATCAGCCACTGGACCAGCCGCTGTCGCTCAAGGACGTAGAGCTTGGCAGTAGCCGACTGCTTGGCGGGTATCTGGCGACTCAATCCAGTCAACCCAGCGCGGTGATTCTGCACAGTCAAACGGTGGGCTACGCAGGTCCTATTGAGCTGTTGATCGGGATCGGGGCAAACGGCAAGCTGCTGGGTGTCAAAACCCTCAAACAGTCAGAAACCCCGGGGCTTGGAGGGAAAATTGCGGCAACCCCGAACCCTTGGCTGCAGAGCTTTTCCGGCAAATCACGCAATGACCCGCCCGAAGCGGGCTGGGCACTTAAAAAAGATAGCGGCCAGTTCGATCAAATCGCCGGAGCGACGATTACCTCAAGGTCGGTGATAAGCGCCATTCATGATGCGCTACGTTATTTCGACGAGCATCAGGCGCAACTCACAGGAAAGCCTGCTCATGAATAACGCCTCGACACTGCGCAATTCGCTGATGCTCGCACCACTGATTGGCGTCAGTGACACCTTGGTCAAGGCCGTCGGTTTGTGGCTGATGTCCATTCTGATCATCGCAATCTATGGCATGGCCATGAAAGTGATTCGGACTTGGCTCAGCCCGAACCTGCGCCTGACGGCCAACATTTTGCTGGCCGCAACGATCGTCAGTTGTGCAGAGCTGGCCTTGCAAGTTCGGGCGTTTGAACTGCATCAAAGCCTGGGAATTTATCTTGGGCTGATTGCCCTTCAATGCGTGCTGCTTGAGCTCAGCGGCTTTTTCGAACACCGACCAATGTCGGACAGCCTGCAACTGACAGCCCTGTTCGGCGTGCTGCTGGTTGTGCTTGGCACGCTGCGAGAAGTCCTGGGATCGGGATCTCTGGGCAGCCACCTGTCGTGGCTGGCCGGATCCACCGATACTCACTGGCAGCTCTGGCTATGGGCTCAGGATACGGGGCCACGTCTGCTCACTCTGGCGCCAGGCGGGTTTATTCTTCTAGGGCTGCTGATCGCCGCGAAACAGGCTTGGGCCGCTTCTTCAAAACCACACTGACCGCCTTCAAGGAAACGCTCTACCCATGAACGCCGCAAAACGTCTGGAAATATTCCGCCGGCTTCACGAGGACAATCCGGAACCGAAAACCGAGCTGGCCTATTCCTCGCCGTTTGAACTGTTGATCGCAGTTATTTTATCTGCCCAAGCGACAGACGTTGGGGTCAACAAAGCCACAGCAAAACTATTCCCGGTTGCCAACACACCTGCGGCGATCTATGCCCTCGGTGTCGAAGGGCTGTCGGAGTACATCAAGACCATCGGTCTGTACAACAGCAAAGCGAAGAACGTGATCGAGACCTGTCGATTGCTGGTAGAGCGTCATAACAGTGAAGTCCCGCAAACACGCGAAGAGCTTGAAGCACTCCCGGGTGTGGGACGGAAAACCGCGAACGTGGTGCTCAATACCGCTTTTCGCCAACTCACCATGGCCGTCGACACGCATATTTTCCGAGTCAGTAACCGAACGGGACTGGCTCCGGGGAAAAATGTCGTTGAGGTGGAAAAGCAACTAATGAAGTTCGTGCCAAAGGAATTCCTGCTCGACTCGCACCACTGGCTCATCCTCCACGGACGCTATGTATGCCAGGCCCGCAAGCCACGCTGCGGCAGCTGCCGGATCGAAGACCTGTGCGAATACAAGCACAAGACCTCTGACGATTGAGCAACCATAGAGTTTAATGATCGATCGATTGAAAAAATCTTTTTTACCCGACACCGGATTATCGCTATAAGGAGCCCCAATGGCAGTCTTAGCCTGGAGTTAACTTTATGAGCGCTACTAAAGAGCAACTGGACGTAGAAGACGACTTCACCGCCGTTGAGTCAGAGGATGCAGAACCTGTGGTGGAGGTGGCGAAGACCAATCTGAGCAAACGCCGCACCATTGACAATCTTCTGGAAGAGCGCCGCCTGCAAAAGCAATTGGCCGATTACGATTTTGACCTTTAGCACCTGAAAGCCTCCCGAAACGGAGGCTTTTTTTGTTGCACCAGAACCTTGGCACTGGCTTTTTCGCACAGACGTCCTGCCGGCTGATAGAGCAGAGCTGGTCACGGCAAACAGGTGGCATCTGCAAGGGCACCAAGAGAAAAGCACGTTTTGCGAGTACTCAGGTAGACACAGACAAACCGTTTGAAGGTCGAGCAACGGCGCAATGCCGCCAGGCATTGCCACACCGCTCCTTACTTTTTTCCGTGTTGAGGTTCAAACCAATCCATTGCGTTGTGCAAGCTCAATCAAATCAACCAATGAGCGGGCATTGAGCTTTAACAGCAAGCGCGTCTTGTAAGTACTCACTGTTTTGTTGCTGAGAAACATTCCATCGGCAATCTCCTTATTGGTCTTTCCTTGTGCAAGCTGCTGCAACACCGCCATTTCCCGACCGGAAAGACGATCCACCATATCCGCTTCACTGGTATTCCCCAAACTCGAACGCACAGTGTGCAACGCCTGATTGGGGAAATAGCTGTAACCGGTAAGCACTGCCTTGATCGCGCTAAGCAGATCTGTCAGATCTTGTTGCTTGCACACATACCCCGCGGCGCCGGCCTGCATACAACGCATGGAAAAATGTCCTGGTGCCTGAGAGGTCAACACCAGCACCTTGACAGGTATGTCCATTGACGTCAGACGCGCGATAACTTCCAAACCACCAAGTTTTGGGATCCCGATATCCAGAATAACAATATCCGGTATATATTCACGGGCCAGTTGCAACGCATCGACACCATTATCCGTCTCCGCTATGACTTCATAGTCATGACGTTCCATCAGCATACGTACAGCAAGACGAATGACGGGATGATCATCCACGATCAGCACTTTATTCATGGGTAATTCCAATTTTCGCTGTTCGAATTTTCAGAGTCAGCACAATAGCCTAGTCATTTCCCACTTGGCATGGTGCCCCGCCCCGGCGACTAGCAACGAGAGACCATCCCTACAAGCAATTCAGATTCCCCCTACAAAAAAAACACTAAAAATGATATGTCTTAAAGTTTAATCGACCTGCTACCTTCCCCTCGATTGAGAATTTTCTGTGTCACATCCGTCTACCATTGGAGCTTACAGAATCGCTCCCGCTAAACTGTCGTTTGATTTTGTAGCAAATCACCGTTGAAGATATTCACTCACCAACACTTCAGAGAACGTATTGATACGGAGAAACGAATAAAACAATCAACCTCAACTCAACGCAATAGCCAGCATCATACCCTCAATACAAATCGGACTAGCCGAAAGAGCACCCTACAACCTACAGAACACTCACCGCACTAAACATGCCTACCGGACACATACTTTCGCCCTATTACATCTCCATTAAAAAAATCTGCCCATTGTCAATCCGAGTCTAGAATCATTAAAAGCGGTAATAGAAATAAAACCATCACCCCACACAACATCAATACTTATCCTGGGAAGCGATAACGAGCAAACAGCATCACAGCCTGAATTTAAACGGCATCCATTATTTACACGAAATCTTAAAGCATCTTAAAATTTATTACAGCATCACTTAAACAAGCCATTTCTTCCTTTCGCACCTTCACCGGCGCGAATCCGAGACTATAAAACACAACACTCTCAAGTGAGAAAAAAATGAATAGACACAGAAAAAAAGCAACCAACCCAATGACCATCATCGCAATCTTCGCGGCGCTAACGGAAGCATCGGCAACTGTATCGCTTCCGTTCCTAGACGACGATGAGCGAGATGTTTACGTCTGGTTCTTGATCGGCTTTCCGTTCTGCCTGATATTTTTATTCTTTGTTACATTAAACTTCAACCACAAATCACTGTACGCGCCTTCCGATTTCAAAAAAGGAAAACACTTCATAAAAATCATCGATGATGCCGCTTGCCCGAAAAAAATTAAAGACACCCCTTCGAACACTATACTTCTTAAACAACATAGCTACACAGCCGACAGTGAGGAAGACGTCCATCTCTCTGCAAGACTGCTTAACTGCTCGCCACAGAGCTTTATATTCCGGCAGCAGAAATACTGCTACTCATCACGCAATGGGCAAGCTCCACCTCCCGTCCATATCAATTTATTCGCACACCACACCTTGCATCTGCCCCAGGCACTGCACGGCCTGCACATCATTGATACTCGGCAGGTCAACACAAAAAAAGACGTAGGGACTCTAATCACAGCGGCAGGTCTGAAGACAAGCAGAAAACCAGGCACCCTTGACCTCGTCATCTTTCTTACCAACCAGAATTCTGCTCAACTTATAAACCAAAGCGAACTAAAAAAGCTAAACAAAGACAGGGAAAAGCAATCCTGCTACATGATTTATAACTTGAGCACGCTTACCTTGACGCTAAACGTTCAAGCTTGGAAACAATAGAAAATAGATGACAAATCAACCTGAACCCAGCATAAAGCAGATGAGAAAAATCATACTAACCATCGTTCAAGCCTTCACACTGAACGAGGCGACTTTAACTAAATGTATTACGAAAAAAAATGGCCCTGTTTATTACAGGGCCATCTTTTTATTCGCACTCAATCAATCAGAACAACTTCCGACCTTTGTTTGCGGCAATACGCATACGCAACGCATTGAGTTTGATGAAGCCTGCAGCATCCGCCTGATTGTAAGCGCCGCCATCCTCTTCAAAAGTCGCAATGTTTGCATCGAACAATGACTCATCGGACTTACGGCCGGTGACAATGACATTGCCCTTGTACAATTTCAGACGAACCACACCATTCACGTGCGCCTGAGACGCATCGATCATCTGTTGCAGCATCAGACGCTCAGGGCTCCACCAGTAACCGGTGTAGATCAGGCTGGCGTATTTAGGCATCAGCTCATCTTTGAGGTGAGCCACTTCGCGGTCCAGAGTAATCGACTCGATTGCACGGTGAGCACGCAGCATGATGGTGCCGCCCGGCGTCTCGTAGCAGCCGCGGGACTTCATACCAACATAACGGTTCTCGACGATATCCAGACGGCCGATACCGTTTTCGCCGCCAATGCGGTTCAGCGTGGCCAAGACGGTGGCCGGAGTCATTTCAACACCGTCCAGAGCAACGATATCGCCATTGCGATAGGTCAGCTCAAGATAGGTTGCAACGTTCGGAGCGTCTTCTGGCGACTTGGTCCAGCGCCACATGTCTTCTTCGTGCTCGGTCCAGGTGTCTTCCAGCACACCGCCTTCATAGGAGATGTGCAGCAGGTTGGCATCCATCGAATACGGGGATTTTTTCTTGCCGTGACGTTCGATCGGGATGTTGTGCTTTTCAGCGTAATCCATCAGCTTTTCACGGGAGAGCAGGTCCCATTCACGCCAAGGGGCAATCACTTTGACCCCAGGCTTCAACGCATAGGCGCCCAGTTCAAAACGAACCTGGTCGTTACCTTTGCCGGTTGCACCATGAGAAATGGCGTCGGCACCGGTTTCGTTGGCAATTTCGATCAAACGCTTGGCGATCAACGGACGAGCGATGGAGGTACCCAGCAGGTACTCACCTTCGTAAACGGTGTTGGCGCGGAACATCGGAAACACGAAATCGCGTACGAATTCTTCGCGCAAATCGTCGATGTAGATCTCTTTTACGCCCATGGCTTGCGCCTTGGCGCGTGCAGGTTCGACTTCTTCGCCCTGACCCAGGTCAGCGGTGAATGTCACCACTTCACAGTTATAAGTATCCTGCAGCCACTTGAGGATCACCGAAGTGTCCAGGCCGCCGGAATACGCCAGAACGACCTTGTTTATGTCCGCCATGCCATCACTCCACCGGGTTGTACGGAAAGCCTTCAAGTCTACCGTTCAAACAGGATAATTTACAGAGGCGCGACAGCTTATGACGACGAAGCGACAGATTATGTCGAACGCGCGACGACTACAGCCGTTTTAGGAAGTCGCTGCGGCGTTGCTCGCGGAGCTGACCTGTGGGGCCGGCTTTTCGGTGGGTGCAACACGCTCAAGCTGAACATTGACCCGGCGATTCCTGGCTCGATTGGCGGAGTTGGTATTGGGTGCCAGAGGATAGCGCTCACCGTGAAAACGCAGGGTAATCTGCGACTCCTGAACACCATTGGCCTTGAAAAAATCCATTACCGCCAACGCTCTGCGCCGCGACAGATCGCGATTGGTCAGACGATTGCCGCTGTTATCCGAGTGACCGTCGAGCTCGATGTGATTGACGGTCGGATCCGCTTTGAGGAACGCCAGCATGACCTGCAACCTGGCCTTGGCCTGCGCATCCAGGTCGATACCCCCACCCGGAAAACCGACCTCGGCCTGTTTCACTTGTTCGAAGTTCATTGGCAACAGCTTGGCGGTGCACGCTTGATAGTCGCTGTAGGCCTTACTGAATTTGACCGGCAACAAACGGACTTCAGAAACGCGACCGTCACGAGAGTAATGGCGGACCACCGGGCTGCGACCGTCCAACAGGCCATTGAACAGTCGGCCGGCCTGCGCCTGCGAGCTGTTAAACAGTACATCACCGCTACCGGCTTTCACCGCCCCCAGGTTGATGTCGCCACGCCCCGGCTGCCAAGGCGCAGCGGCCGCCAACAAGGTCGCCGAGCCGCTACCGAGCATTGAGTTGTAAGCCTTGAGGCGGAACGTCGCTTGCTCACCCGCACGTCGAACGAACTCACCCGAGCCAAAATCGGTAATGGGTTGGGCCAGACGACACTCGAATTTGTCGCCTTCGACCGTCCACTCGATGCTCTCCAGACGAGTCTGGAAAGTCAAAGCCATCGCGGGCAGGCTGGCAAACACACTGAGCAAGGCTAAATAACGCTGGCGCACGGGAGGCTCCACTGGCTTCTACACAAAAGACCGACACACACGTTTACGGCATATCACTTGTTTACAGCACACCTATGGGATATCGGAAGCTTGCTGCAAAACTTGATAGCGAGTGCCTGAGAGAGTCTTTTCCGGTAGCATTCCCCTCAGTTTGACCCGCCTGGAATCCCCAATGTCCGACCGCCTGACCCTGCTGCGTCCCGACGACTGGCATATACATCTTCGCGATGGTGCTGTGCTGCCCAATACTGTCGCGGATGTTGCGCGCACTTTTGGCCGCGCCATCATCATGCCCAACCTGGTACCACCGGTGCGCAACGCCGCTGAAGCCGACGCCTATCGCCAGCGCATTCTCGCTGCGCGACCGGCCGGCAGCCGTTTCGAACCACTGATGGTGCTCTACCTGACTGATCGCACTGAACCTGCCGAGATTCGCGAGGCCAAGGCCAGTGGCTACGTGCACGCCGCCAAGCTCTATCCGGCCGGTGCGACCACCAACTCGGATTCTGGCGTCACCAGCATCGACAAGATTTTCCCCGCACTTGCGGCCATGGCCGAAGTCGGGATGCCGCTGCTGATTCACGGTGAAGTCACTCGCGGCGACGTCGATGTCTTCGACCGTGAGAAGCTGTTCATTGACGAACACTTGCGTCGGGTTGTGGAACACTTCCCAACGCTCAAAGTGGTGTTCGAACACATCACCACCCGTGAAGCCGTGCAGTTCGTCAATGAGGCCTCGGCCAACGTTGGCGCAACCATCACCGCTCATCACCTGCTGTACAACCGCAACCACATGCTGGTTGGCGGAATTCGCCCGCACTTCTATTGCTTGCCGATCCTCAAGCGTAATACTCACCAGGAAGCACTGCTTGATGCCGCCACCAGTGGCAGCGAAAAGTTTTTCCTCGGCACCGATTCGGCCCCGCACGCTCAACACGCCAAAGAAACCGCGTGTGGCTGTGCCGGTTGCTACACCGCTTATGCTGCGATCGAGATGTACGCCGAAGCCTTCGAACAGCGCAATGCGCTGGACAAGCTCGAAGGCTTCGCCAGTTTGCACGGCCCGCGCTTCTATGGCCTGCCAGCCAACACCGATCGCATCACCCTGGTTCGAGAAGAATGGACCGCCCCTTCCAGCCTGCCCTTCGGCGAGCTGTCTGTAATCCCGCTGCGCGCCGGTGAAAAACTGCGCTGGCGTCTGCTGGAGAAACACTCGTGAGTGAAGACCATTTCGACGACGAACAAGACGGCCACAACGGTGGTGGCGGTTCACGCCATCCGATGGCAGCCAGGTTTCGTGGTTACCTGCCGGTAGTCGTCGATGTTGAAACCGGTGGTTTCAACTGTGCCACCGATGCATTGCTGGAAATTGCAGCGGTCACCATCGGCATGGATGAAAAAGGCTTCGTGTTCCCTGAACACACCTATTTCTTCCGGGTTGAGCCTTTTGAAGGCGCGAACGTCGAAGCGGCAGCCCTGGAGTTCACCGGGATCAAGCTCGATCATCCGCTGCGCATGGCGGTCAGTGAAGAGACTGCCCTGACCGATATCTTCCGTGGCGTACGCAAGGCCCTGAAGGCCAACGGCTGTAAACGCGCGATTCTGGTGGGGCATAACAGCAGCTTCGATCTGGGCTTCCTCAACGCTGCCGTCGCGCGCCTGGACATGAAACGTAACCCGTTTCATCCGTTCTCCAGCTTCGACACTGCAACGTTGGCCGGCCTGGCGTATGGTCAAACCGTACTGGCCAAGGCCTGCCAGACTGCCGATATCGACTTCGACGGTCGTGAGGCCCATTCGGCGCGCTACGACACCGAGAAGACTGCCGAGCTGTTCTGCGGCATCGTCAATCGCTGGAAACAAATGGGTGGCTGGGAAGACTTCAACGACTGATCACGTCGCCTGAAAAAATCGCACCCATAAAAAAACCCGGCCTCTCAGCCGGGTTTTTTATACCTGACGCGCAGCTTACAGCTTGCCGGCGTTCTCGGTCAGATAAGCAGCAACGCCTTCTGGCGAAGCGGTCATACCTTTGTCGCCTTTTTTCCAGTTGGCAGGGCAAACTTCGCCGTGCTCTTCGTGGAATTGCAGAGCATCGACCAGACGCAGCAGCTCTTCCATGTTACGGCCCAGTGGCAGGTCGTTGACGATTTGCGAACGGACTACGCCTTTGTCGTCGATCAGGAATGCGCCACGGAAAGCCACGCCGCCTTCGGACTCAACGTCGTAGGCCTTGCAGATTTCGTGGGTGATGTCCGCAGCCATGGTGTATTTAACCTGACCGATGCCGCCGGCATTGATCGGGGTGTTGCGCCAGGCGTTGTGGGTGAAGTGGGAGTCGATGGAAACAGCGACTACTTCAACGTTGCGCGCTTTGAAATCTGGAATGCGATGGTCCAGAGCAATCAGTTCGGACGGGCAGACAAAGGTGAAGTCCAGTGGGTAGAAGAACACCAGGCCGTATTTGCCTTTGATGGCCGAGGACAGAGTGAAGCTGTCTACGATCTCGCCATTGCCGAGTACGGCCGGTACGGTGAAGTCAGGGGCTTGTTTGCCTACGAGTACGCTCATTGGATATCTCCTGGTGTAATAACGTGAAAAACAGGGTTCGCGCCAGCCTGCCACCCTCAGGCGACAGCCCTGTGACACGAACCCGCTTCGCAAGGGCCGACCATCATACACCGCGTTTTTGACCTGTCCTTAGCGGTTTTTTTCGAGGCCGAAAAAGGTCACGCTAGATTTTCCTCAGGAATTGCGTGAAGGGGAAACCGTTCGTCAGCCACATGCCCTTATGACGCGAAGCTTTCAGAAAGCACTTTGACAATCATTCTCGTTAACATTAAGATCCATCGCAATTGAGCCACAACCAGCGACGGTTCTCACTTATGTATGTCTGCCTCTGCACAGGCGTCACTGACGGGCAAATCCGCGATGCGATCTTTGACGGTTGCTGCAGCTACCGTGAGGTGCGCCAAGCCACCGGCGTTGCCAGCCAATGCGGCAAATGCGCATGCCTTGCCAAGCAAGTGGTACGCGAAACCCTGACCGAACTGCAAAGCAGCCAGGCAGCGATCCCCTACCCTGTAGAATTTTCCGCCGCTTAAATAGCGTGTTTTAAAGAACCGGACTTAGTGTCCGGTTTTTTTATGCCTAGAATTCAATCGCTTAGGGGCAAGACGCGGAACACAAACATTCTTATTCCGATTAATTTTCATATATTATTCAATAACTTAGGTTTGACACTTGTAATGGCGCGGCTCAGACTCGGCCTTATATACAGTTAATACAGGGCAGGATTCCCATCATGAAAGGCGACATTACAGTCATCCAGCATCTCAACAAGATCCTTGCCAATGAGCTGGTCGCGATCAATCAATACTTCCTCCATGCGCGCATGTATGAAGATTGGGGCCTGAACAAACTCGGCAAACACGAGTATCACGAATCCATCGACGAGATGAAGCATGCGGACAAGCTGATCAAGCGCATCCTGTTCCTCGAAGGCCTGCCAAACGTACAAGACCTCGGCAAGCTGCATATCGGTGAACACACCAAGGAAATGCTTGAGTGCGACCTGCGCATCGAGAGAGCCGGCCACGCCGATCTAAAAGTCGCTATCGCTCACTGTGAAGTGACCGGCGATTTCGGCAGCCGTGAGTTGCTGGAAGACATTCTTGAGTCTGAAGAAGAACATATCGACTGGCTGGAAACCCAACTGGGCCTGATCGATAAAGTTGGCCTTGAGAACTACCTGCAATCGCAGATGGGCGAATAACCTGGCGCCGTAATCTCGATGTAATAAAAAGCCCCGCCCTCTTTCGAGAGGCGGGGCTTTTTATTGCCTATGTAACGCTGTGATTATCCACTACCTGTAGGAGCGAGCTTGCTCGCGATGAACGTGAACGATAACGCGGTGTGGCTGATACACCGCCGCTACGCGGCTATCGCGAGCAAGCTCGCTCCTACAATTACAGGGTTGCGTCAAATCAAGCGATCAGGCTTCGGTCTTGTTCGCTGCGGCTTTTTCGACAGCAGCTTTGATCGTGGCCTGCAATGAACCGTCGGCGGCCATTTCAGTCATGATGTCACTGCCACCAACCAGCTCACCACCCACCCACAATTGCGGGAAGGTTGGCCAGTTGGCGTACTTTGGCAGGTTGGCGCGGATTTCCGGGTTCTGCAGGATATCCACGTAAGCGAACTTCTCACCACAGCCCATGACGGCCTGAGCGGCTTTCGCGGAGAAGCCACACTGTGGGGCATTCGGCGAGCCTTTCATGTAAAGCAGAATGGTGTTGTTGGCAATCTGCTCTTTAATAGTTTCGATGATATCCATGAAGCACCTCGGCTGAACTTTCCGACTCAGTTGTCGGCACGGTGGCGCATTGTAACGGAAAGCCGAGCGCCATGCTCGGCCTCCCCGACAGACACTCATCATCGCAGATTTTCTCCAGCAGCACTCAGGTCGCCGCCACTTTAACCGGCACGCCGTTCAACGCCGCGTTGCCCGAAAGCTCATCCAGCTGTCGCTCATCAGTAAGGTCATTGGCGCTGCCACCTGGCTGGCCGGTAGCGATACCCATTTGCACACCTGGCCGCGCATGCCCCCAACCATGAGGCAGACTGACCACACCCGGCATCATCTCAACACTTGCCAGCACTTCAACTTCGATAGCTCCGACCCGCGAGCTGACACGCACCCGCTGCCCATCACTGAGGCCGCGACTGGCCAGGTCATCCGGGTGCATCAGCAATTGATGACGAGGTTTGCCTTTCACCAAGCGGTGATAGTTGTGCATCCAGGAGTTGTTACTGCGCACATGCCGACGCCCTATCATCAGCAGTTCATCGGCCAACGGCGCTTGTTGTGCGGCAAAACGCGCCAGGTCAGCCAGAATCGCTGCCGGTGCCGCCTGAACACGTTGATTTGCAGTCTTCAAGCGTGGCCCAAGATTGGCTTTGAGCGGCCCCAGATCGATCCCATGGGGATGGTCGAACAAGGTAGCGACAGACAACTTATGCGCCGAAGCATCTCCATACAGGCCCGCACGCAACCCTCGGTCGATCATTTGCGCCGGGGCAATGGTCGGCTTCAACTCTTTGCCGGTCTTCGCAGCAAAGGCCTGAGCCAGGCCGACAAATATCTCCCAATCGTGCAACGCACCTTCAGGCTTGGCCAGAATCGCCCGATTGAAACGGCTGACGTTACGCACCGCAAACATATTGAACGTGGTGTCGTAGTGATCATTCTCCAACGCCGAGGTCGACGGCAGGATCAAGTCGGCATAACGGGTGGTTTCGTTGATGTACAAGTCGATGCTGAGCATGAACTCCAGTCCGTCCAGCGCCTGCTCCAGCTGCCGGCCATTGGGTGTCGACAGCACCGGGTTTCCGGCTACCGTAATCAGCGCCCGTACCTGCCCTTCCCCTTCGGTGAGCATTTCTTCGGCCAGCGCCGATACCGGTAACTCGCCGCCATACTCCGGACGCCCCGAGACCCGGCTTTGCCAGAGATTGAAATGCCCACCCGAGGTCGAAGCCACCAGGTCCACCGCAGGTTCCGTGCACAGCGCACCGCCCACCCGGTCGAGGTTGCCGGTCACCAGATTGATCAACTGCACCAGCCAGTGGCACACAGTGCCGAACGACTGGGTGGAGACGCCCATCCGGCCATAGCAGACAGCTTTGTCCGCCGCCGCGAAGTCCCGCGCCAATTGGCGGATCTGCTCGGCAGGGACTGCGCAAAGCGGGCTCATCGTCTCGGGGGTGAAGCGGCTGATCGCCTGGCGGACCTCGTCCAGACCCTCCACAGGTAAGTGGCTCTCGCGAGTCAGGCCTTCATTGAACAAGGTGTTGAGCAACCCGAACAACAGTGCCGCATCGCCACCCGGGCGGACAAACAGGTGCTGATCGGCGATGGCCGCCGTTTCGCTGCGCCGTGGATCGACCACTACAACCTTACCGCCCCGCACCTGGATCGCCTTCAAGCGCTTCTCCACATCCGGCACAGTCATGATGCTGCCGTTGGAGGCCAATGGATTGCCCCCCAGGATCAGCATGAAGTCGGTGTGATCAATGTCCGGAATGGGCAGCAGCAAGCCGTGGCCATACATCAAATGGCTACTCAGGTGCTGAGGTAATTGGTCGACCGAGGTCGCGGAAAACCGGTTACGGGTTTTCAGCAGACCGAGAAAATAATTGCTGTGGGTCATCAGCCCATAGTTATGCACACTGGGATTGCCCTGATAAATCGCCACGGCATTGTGTCCATGACGCTCCTGAATCGCTCCAAGCCGCTCGGCTACCAGCGTAAACGCCGCATCCCACTCGATTGGCTGCCATTCGCTACCAACCCTGAGCATGGGCTGACGCAAGCGATCCGGATCGTTCTGGATATCTTGCAGTGCTACCGCTTTGGGGCAGATATGACCGCGACTGAAGGTGTCCTGCGGGTCACCCTTGATCGAAGTGATCTGCACGGCAGCGCCGTCAACCGCAGTGGTTTCGATGGTCAAGCCGCAGATGGCTTCACACAGATGGCAGGCACGGTGATGGAGAGTCTTGGTCATGGCCAGTCTCTATTTTATTCTGGGCAACCAGCGTGAGGCTGCGGGAACAAAACTATGGTGCCTGACCGGCTGCTGCGCCAGCGACGTTCGTCTTGTGAATCGAAGGGCATCAGCCCAGCCGATGTGGCCCCGCAAAGACTCAGCCTGGCGGGCTCTGCAACTGAATGTCCTGAATGGTATCGATCTGCTCCTGGGTCATGTGGACCTCAGTGAGTTCGCCGATCTGCCGCCAGTGCTCGTCGAGCCCGGTGCTGATGGTTGCCATGCGGCGGCCGGCAGCCTTGGTCACTTCGTCTTCACTGCGCAACAGCTCGTAGGACATCGAGGTCATGGAAGCGGTGAGGTGGGTCAGGGAGCGTGCAGTGAGTCCCAATAGCTCCATCAACTGCGGTTCTTTTGATTCCACTCCAGAAATTCCTTGTGTCGCTCGTGACACCTTTATAGCCCAGCACTTTGCATTAGCACACTTTTCTGCTGAGCGAGCCAGCCTTGTAGATCAGGTCCACAAAAGTCCCGGCTAGCGAGTCAGAAACTGACCGTTACGGTGCTTTGCCCGCCCTGTTTGATTGCCAAGCCGCGCGAGGGCAGTGTACAAATAGCGGGCTACTGTCAGGAAACAGGCTTCAAAAGCGCTACCGCGACCTCCTCGTAGCACCGCTGAACTCCCCTAAAAACCGTAGCCTATTGGAAAGACGCGACATTTAATGTCAAGATCGCGCCTTCCCCTATTTCGTCGCCCCGTGCGGCTTTCGCCGCAGGTCTCGCCCGTTTTTCGAATAAACCCGGCTTTGAGTATCTGCGGTCTGTTGCAAAAAGGTAGTTAATGATGAGCGCAAGGCACTTTCTCTCCCTGATGGATTGCACGCCCGAAGAGCTGGTCAGCGTGATTCGTCGAGGCATCGAGCTGAAGGACCTGCGTAATCGCGGCGTACTCTTCGAGCCACTGAAAAACCGCGTTCTCGGGATGATTTTCGAGAAGTCCTCGACCCGTACCCGTCTCTCCTTCGAAGCCGGCATGATCCAACTGGGCGGCCAAGCGATCTTCCTGTCGCCGCGCGATACCCAATTGGGCCGTGGTGAGCCCATAGGCGATTGCGCCATCGTCATGTCGCGCATGCTCGATGCAGTGATGATCCGTACCTTTGCCCACAGCACCCTGACCGAATTCGCCGCCAACTCCCGCGTGCCAGTGATCAACGGTTTGTCCGATGACCTGCACCCGTGCCAGTTGCTGGCTGACATGCAAACCTTCCTCGAACACCGCGGTTCGATCCAGGGTAAAACTGTCGCCTGGATCGGCGACGGCAACAATATGTGCAACAGCTATATAGAAGCCGCCATTCAGTTCGACTTCCAACTGCGTATTGCCTGCCCGCAAGGTTACGAGCCGAACCCTGAATTTGTCGCCAAGGCCGGTGATCGCGTGACCATCGTCCGCGACCCTCGGGATGCGGTGATTGGCGCTCATCTGGTCAGCACTGACGTCTGGACCTCCATGGGTCAGGAAGAGGAAACCGCCAAGCGCCTCGCGCTGTTCGCGCCCTTCCAGGTGACTCGCGCCCTGCTCGATATGGCCGCACCGGACGTGCTGTTCATGCACTGCCTGCCTGCTCACCGTGGCGAAGAAATCAGCCTCGATCTGCTCGACGACCAACGTTCTGTCGCCTGGGATCAAGCGGAAAACCGTCTTCACGCACAAAAAGCCCTGCTCGAGTTTCTGGTCGAGCCGGCGTACCACCACGCATGAGCCAGCCACTACTGCTTAACCTGCGTAACCTGGCCTGCGGCTACCAAGACCAACGGGTCGTGCAGAACCTCAACCTGCACCTCAATGCCGGGGATATCGGTTGCCTGCTCGGCTCATCCGGTTGCGGCAAAACCACTACCCTACGGGCGATTGCCGGTTTCGAGCCGGTGCACGAAGGTGAAATAAAACTGGCCGGTGAAGTCATCTCCAGCGCCGGTTTCACCCTGGCGCCCGAGAAACGACGGATCGGCATGGTGTTCCAGGACTACGCGCTGTTTCCGCACTTGAGCGTGGCCGAGAACATCGCTTTCGGGATCCGCAAACATCCGCAAAAGGACCGCGTGACCGAAGAACTGCTCGAACTGGTCAACCTGAAAAACCTCGGCAAGCGTTTTCCCCATGAGTTGTCGGGCGGCCAGCAGCAACGTGTCGCGCTGGCTCGCGCACTGGCGCCAGAACCGCAATTGCTGTTGCTCGACGAGCCCTTCTCCAACCTCGACGGCGAACTGCGCCGCAAGCTCAGCCATGAGGTGCGGGACATTCTCAAAGCCCGCGGCACCAGCGCGATTCTGGTCACCCACGATCAAGAAGAAGCCTTCGCGGTCAGCGATCATGTTGGTGTATTCAAGGAAGGTCGACTGGAGCAGTGGGACACGCCGTATAACCTCTACCACGAGCCGCTGACGCCCTTTGTAGCGAGCTTTATCGGCCAGGGTTATTTCATTCGCGGTCAGTTACTCAGCCCGGAATCGGTGCAGACCGAACTGGGTGTACTGCGCGGCAATCGTGCTTATACATGGCCGATTGGCGGCGCTGTCGACGTGCTATTGCGTCCGGACGATATCGTCTATGCACCGGACAGCGAGCTGAAAGCACGAATCATCGGCAAGACCTTCCTCGGCGCATCGACGCTGTATCGCCTGCAGTTACCGACCGGTAGCCAGCTGGAGTCGATCTTCCCAAGCCATGCTGATCACACGGTGGGTGCCGGCGTTGGCATTCGTGTCGCGGCAGAACATCTGGTGTTGTTTCAGGCATCCGGGAGCTTGGCGGCGCATATTCCAGTGGTGGAATCTGGTGTTCGGCGGTATAGCACCGCTAGCTGAACCAACGCGGTAAATGTGGGAGCGGGCTTGCTCGCGAAGGGGCCATAACATTCAACATCATTGTTGACTGTTACACCGCTTTCGCGAGCAAGCCCGCTCCCACATTGGATTTTCGTTTAACCCAGCAATAGCGTTCCGCTGGCCACCAGCGTCGCATTGCCGCCGATCTTCACTCGCTCGCCTTCCAGACGGCAGAACAACTCCCCTCCCCGCGCCGAACATTGATACGCCGTCAGACTCGACTTGCCTAAACGCTGCGACCAGTACGGGATAAGGCTGCAATGGGTCGAACCGGTCACCGGATCTTCGTTGATCCCGATCGCCGGGGCGAAATAACGCGAGACGAAGTCGTGCTTGCTACCCCGTGCCGTGACGATCGCGCCAAGCCACGGCAATTTCGCCAACGCGGTCATGTCCGGTTTGCAATCGAGCACGGCCTGCTCGGACGCCAGTACCACAAACAATTCGTTGCAGCCCAACACGTCGACCGCCTCAACCCCCAGCGCGCGCTCCACATCCAGCGTCACCCCAACCTCACGGGGCACAACCACCGGGAAATCCAGCCACAGACGCTCGCCTTCACGGCTGACGCTCAGGGGGCCGGACTTGCTGATGAAGTCCAGTCGCTCGACCGGCTCCTTATAAACCTCAAACAAGACGTAGGCGCTGGCCAAAGTGGCGTGACCGCACAAAGGAACTTCAGTCGTCGGGGTGAACCAGCGGATATGCCAGCCTTGACCTTCGCGTACCAGAAAAGCGGTTTCGGCCAAATTGTGCTCGGCGGCAATCTTCTGCATCAGCTCATCGGCGAGCCACGCGTCGAGCCGATAGACCATTGCCGGATTCCCACTGAACGGGCGTTCGCTGAACGCGTCGACCTGATGAAACTCAAGTTGCATAACCACACCTCTCCTTGAACATGCGACGCCGAGCATGCGCCCGGACGTGATCCGGCACTAGGCACAGAGAAGAGTAATTTTCGCCATACAGCACCGATTCAAAAGATCGACGCCAGAGCTCAAGCCCGACCAATATCGGCGAACTTTGCTTGGGTGTGCTCGGCCAACACCGCAGCCGACAGCTCGACTTCAAGGCCTCGGCGCCCCGCGCTGACAAAAATACTGGCAAAGGGTTGGGCGCTGTTATCGACGAAAGTTCGCAAACGCTTCTTTTGCCCCAGCGGGCTAATCCCGCCCAGCAGGTAACCGGTCGCCCGTTGAGCGGCAGCCGGGTCTGCCATCTCGACTTTTTTCACCCCCGCCGCATGGGCCAGCGCCTTCAAATCCAGACTTCCAACGACCGGCACCACCGCCACCAACAACTCGCCCTTTTCGCTGGAGGCCAACAGCGTCTTAAACACCTGAGCCGGATCGAGCCCAAGCTTTTCCGCAGCCTCCAGGCCATAGGAAGCAGCCTTCGGATCATGTTCGTAACTGTGCACTCGATGTTCGGCACGAACTTTTTTCAATAAATCCAATGCAGGTGTCATGGCAGCTCCGGGCCTGGCCAATGGAGAAAAACGCTGGTGAAAGATTCTAGGTCATCAGTGGGTAAAAGGCTCTATTGCGCAGTCGTTCCGCATGCTGTTCGTTGAATTCATGGGCAAGCACCCCGCTCACCTGAAGCATTCCCCTGAGCCCACAACGCGATCATTCAGACGGCCAATAGCTAAAAAATGACCGACGGTTCACTTTCGACCTTTGACATCAGTGTTTCTTGTCTATATTTTTTCGAATCTGAATATGGATCCAACAGTTCCAAAGTCGTACCAGCAGCAAGCCGAGGCAACGATGGGGGATTCTTGCTTTGGTGAAAATCGCGCTCTGAGCATTTTGAAAAGCGCCAAACAACAACAAAAAACGAGGTTTTCAATGACGACTGCTTTGCAACAACCTTCGCTCTCGAGCCAATGCATGGCCGAGTTCCTGGGTACCGCTTTATTGATTTTCTTCGGCACTGGTTGCGTTGCCGCGCTCAAAGTCGCGGGCGCCAGCTTTGGCCTATGGGAAATCAGCATCATCTGGGGGATCGGCGTCAGCATGGCGATCTACCTGACCGCTGGTGTTTCCGGCGCTCACCTGAACCCGGCCGTCAGCATCGCGCTGAGCATTTTCGCCGATTTCGAGAAGCGTAAACTGCCGTTCTACATCTTCTCCCAGGTCGCAGGCGCCTTCTGCGCAGCGTTGTTGGTTTACACGCTTTACAGCAACCTGTTCTTCGATTTCGAACAAACGCACCACATGGTTCGCGGCACACAAGCCAGCCTGGAACTGGCCTCGGTGTTCTCGACCTTCCCGAACCCTGCCTTGTCGACGGGCCAGGCATTTCTGGTGGAGGTGATCATCACCGCCATCCTGATGGGCGTGATCATGTCCCTGACCGACGACAACAATGGTCTGCCAAAGGGTCCACTGGCGCCGCTGCTGATCGGTCTGCTGATTGCCGTTATCGGCAGTTCGATGGGCCCGCTGACCGGTTTTGCGATGAACCCTGCGCGGGATTTCGGACCTAAACTAATGACCTTCTTCGCCGGCTGGGGTGAAATATCTTTCACCGGCGGGCGCGATATTCCGTACTTCCTGATTCCGATTTTTGCACCGATCATCGGTGCCTGCCTCGGCGCTGCCGCCTATCGCGGGCTGATTGCCCGCCATCTACCCAGCGCCATACCTGCTACAACGGATGCAGAACGTGCCATTGACGGCAAAGTAAAAGTTTCTTGAAAGCGGCGGCGCGAAATCCTGCCCAACCCTGATCTCGCGCCCCCACCCACTCCTTATTTCGTCCAAGGCAATCGACATGACCGACACTCAGAATAAGAACTACATCATTGCCCTCGATCAGGGTACGACCAGCTCCCGAGCGATCATTTTCGACCGCGACGCCAATGTGGTCTGTACCGCTCAGCGCGAATTCGCCCAGCATTACCCGCAAGCCGGCTGGGTCGAACACGACCCGATGGAAATCTTCGCCACCCAAAGTGCGGTGATGGTCGAGGCCCTGGCTCAAGCCGGCCTGCATCACGATCAGGTTGCAGCCATCGGCATCACCAACCAACGCGAAACCACCGTGGTTTGGGACAAGACCAGCGGCCGCCCGATCTACAACGCGATCGTCTGGCAGTGCCGACGCAGCACCGAGATCTGCCAGCAGCTCAAACGCGATGGCCATGAACAGTACATCAGCGAAACCACCGGTCTGGTGACCGACCCGTACTTCTCCGGCACCAAGCTGAAGTGGATTCTCGACAACGTCGAAGGTAGCCGCGAACGCGCCCGCAACGGCGAGTTGCTGTTCGGCACCATCGACAGCTGGCTGATCTGGAAATTTACCGGCGGCAAGACCCACGTTACCGACTACACCAACGCTTCGCGGACCATGCTCTTCAACATCCACACCCTGGAGTGGGATGCGAAGATGCTTGAGATACTGGATATCCCGCGGGAAATGCTCCCAGAGGTAAAGTCGTCCTCGGAAATCTACGGCCACACCAAAAGCGGTATCGCCATCGGCGGCATTGCTGGCGACCAACAGGCTGCTCTGTTCGGTCAGATGTGCGTCGAGCCAGGCCAGGCGAAAAACACCTACGGCACCGGCTGCTTCTTGCTGATGAACACCGGCGACAAGGCCGTGAAATCCAATCACGGAATGCTCACCACCATCGCGTGTGGCCCACGCGGCGAAGTCGCTTACGCACTGGAAGGTGCAGTGTTCAACGGCGGCTCCACCGTGCAGTGGCTGCGTGACGAGCTGAAAATCATCAACGACGCTCACGACACCGAATACTTTGCCAACAAGGTCAAAGACAGCAATGGTGTGTACCTGGTCCCTGCCTTCACCGGTCTGGGCGCGCCTTACTGGGACCCATATGCCCGTGGAGCGCTGTTCGGCCTGACCCGTGGCGTACGCGTGGATCACATCATTCGCGCGGCGCTGGAATCGATCGCCTACCAGACCCGCGACGTGCTCGACGCCATGCAACAGGACTCGGGCGAACGCCTTAAAGCCCTGCGCGTCGACGGTGGTGCAGTCGCGAACAACTTCCTGATGCAATTCCAGGCGGATATTCTCGGCACTCACGTCGAACGCCCACAAATGCGTGAAACCACGGCCTTGGGCGCTGCCTATCTGGCGGGTCTGGCCTGTGGCTTCTGGGGAAGCCTGGATGAACTGCGTGGCAAGGCCGTGATCGAGCGCGAATTCGAACCTCATCTGGCCGAAGCCGAGAAGGAAAAACTCTACGCCGGCTGGAAAAAAGCGGTGAGCCGCACCCGCGATTGGGAACCGCACGAAGAGGCTAAATAAGCCAGAGCACTGACTCGTATCAGCATGTAACTGGCAGGGAGTGGATTCGTGCGGCATCATGGGCAAATTTTGCACGGCAGCCCAAAGGAAGCCCCATGAATCTGCCTCCCCGTCAGCAGCAAATCCTCGAGCTGGTCCGCGAACGCGGTTACGTCAGCATCGAGGAAATGGCACAGCTGTTCGTCGTAACCCCGCAGACCATCCGCCGCGATATCAATCAATTGGCGGAAGTAAATTTGTTGCGTCGCTATCACGGCGGCGCTGCTTACGATTCAAGCGTAGAAAACACTGCCTACGCCATGCGTGCCGATCAAATGCGCGATGAAAAACAACGCATCGCCGAAGCCATCGCCGCCCAGATTCCCGATCACGCCTCGCTGTTCATCAACATCGGCACCACCACCGAATCCATCGCCCGGGCGCTGCTCAATCACAGCCAGCTCAAGGTGATCACCAATAACCTGCACGTCGCCTCGATCCTCAGTGCCAAGGATGATTTCGAAGTCTTGCTCGCTGGCGGCAATGTTCGCCGCGACGGCGGTGTCGTCGGCCAGGCCAGTGTCGATTTCATCAACCAGTTCAAGGTCGACTTCGCTTTGGTCGGTATCAGCGGCATCGACGAAGACGGCAGCCTGCTGGATTTCGACTATCAGGAAGTGCGGGTGTCCCAGGCAATCATCGCCAATGCCCGACAAGTAATACTGGCGGCCGACTCCAGTAAATTTGGTCGTAACGCCATGGTTCGACTGGGACCGATCAGCCTGATCGATTGCCTGGTCACCGATCACGCGCCGGTGCCAGCGCTGGCGCAGCTACTGAGTCAGCACAAGATTCGGCTGGAAGTGGTTTAAGCCGCGGAACGCGGTTAAACCACTGTAGGAGCACGGCTTGCCGGCGATGGCGTACTCAAGACCGCCATCGCCGACAAGCCGTGCTCCTACAGAATTCGCTGCAAATCCCTACCCGTCCATCAAAATGTTCGAAAATCTTCCTTTTAGCGTCCTTCGATCAGTTTTTTCAATCAAAGTCGACTGGCCGTGCCTGACTTTATGCGCTAAAATTTTCGCAAATGAACATTAATGTTCGAATTCAAATATTAAAAGAATGACCGAGGCCAGCCGATGCCCACTTCTACCTTGCCTACGCCCCCTCTTGCCGAGGTCTACGATATCGCCGTCATTGGCGGTGGGATTAACGGTGTAGGGATTGCAGCTGATGCCGCTGGTCGCGGTCTGTCGGTGTTCCTTTGCGAAAAAGACGACCTGGCCAGCCACACCTCGTCCGCCAGCAGCAAGCTGATTCACGGCGGGCTGCGCTACCTCGAACATTATGAATTTCGCCTGGTGCGCGAAGCCCTCGCTGAACGCGAAGTGCTGCTGGCCAAAGCGCCGCACATCGTCAAACCGATGCGTTTCGTGCTCCCACACCGCCCTCACCTGCGCCCGGCCTGGATGATCCGCGCAGGCCTGTTCCTTTATGACCATTTGGGCAAGCGGGAAAAACTCGCCGGTTCCAAGAGCCTGAAGTTTGGCGCCGACAGCCCGCTCAAAGCGCAAATCAGCAAAGGCTTTGAATACTCCGACTGCTGGGTCGATGACGCCCGTCTGGTCGTACTGAACGCCATGGCTGCCCGTGAAAAAGGCGCTCACGTTCACACCCAGACTCGCTGCGTCAGTGCCCGTCGCAGCAAAGGCTTGTGGCACCTGCATCTGGAGCGCGCCGATGGCAGCCTGCTCTCGATCCGCGCCAAGGCATTGGTCAACGCCGCCGGCCCGTGGGTCGCCAAGTTCATCCGTGATGACCTGAAGATGGAATCGCCGTACGGCATTCGCCTGATCCAGGGCAGCCACCTGATCGTGCCAAAACTCTACGACGCGCCGAATGCCTTCATTCTGCAGAACGAAGACCAGCGCATCGTATTCGCCATTCCGTACCTGAACCACTTCACCCTGATCGGTACCACCGACCGCGAATACACCGGCGACCCGGCCAAAGTCGCGATCACTGAAGGCGAAACCGATTACTTGCTCAACGTGGTCAACGCGCACTTCAAGAAGCAACTGACCCGCGATGACATCCTGCACAGTTATTCCGGTGTTCGTCCGCTGTGCAACGACGAATCCGACAACCCATCGGCCGTAACCCGCGATTACACCCTGGCGTTGTCCGGCAACGCCGAAGAAGCGCCGCTGCTGTCGGTGTTCGGTGGCAAGCTGACGACTTATCGCAAACTGGCCGAATCGGCCCTGGCGCAACTGGCGCCGTACTTCAAAGACATCAAGCCAAGCTGGACCGCTCAGTCGACACTGCCAGGCGGCGAAGACATGACCACCCCACAGGCATTGTGCTCAAAGATCCGCGATAAATTCGACTGGGTCCCGAGCGAAATCGCTCGCCGCTGGGCCACCACCTATGGCAGCCGCGTCTGGCGCTTGCTGGAGGGCGTGCAGAATCTTAGCGACATGGGCGAACACATTGGTGGCGGCCTCTACACTCGTGAAGTCGATTATCTGTGCAGTGAAGAATGGGCCGTGAGCGCTCACGACATTCTGTGGCGCCGCAGCAAACTAGGATTGTTCACTACCCCGGCAGAGCAGCAGCAATTGCAGCAGTATCTGGACAAAGTTCAACAGAACCGCAGCAAGATCGAAGCGGCCTGATCGTTTTTCCGGTCATTGAAACGCCCCTGAGCCGAAAGGTTCGGGGGCGTTTTTATTTGTGCAAGTGCCTGGCTCCTACAGAGGGCGAGGAATGCCGATCAATCATTCGGTTTTCCGAACGCACCTTACAGCCTGATTCGGTTTACCGGATATTTCATCCGCTAAATTGTCGCCATAAATATTTAATATCCTTTTAAATCAACAACTTGATCTTACTCACCTGGCCTGGCACGAGTCATGCTCTACACTCTTGGACGAATGCCTGATGTGCCCACACTTCAGAAGCCCTCAAGGTATTTGCAGTACAGAAAGGCCGATGAACTGGCTTCATAAAAAAAACAATGTCGAGGAAAATTTGATGCGTATCGTTCCCCATCTTCTGGGCGCAGCAATCGCTGTTGCTCTGATTAGCACTCCAGTTTTCGCAGCCGAGCTCACCGGCACACTGAAGAAAATCAAAGAGTCCGGCACCATCACCCTCGGACATCGCGACGCGTCCATTCCGTTTTCCTACATCGCAGACGCTTCCGGCAAACCGGTCGGCTACTCCCACGATATTCAACTGAAAATCGTCGAAGCCATCAAAAAAGACCTGGACATGCCGAACCTCAACGTCAAGTACAACCTGGTCACCTCGCAAACCCGTATCCCGCTGGTGCAGAACGGCACCGTGGACGTGGAATGCGGCTCCACCACCAACAACGTCGAGCGTCAGCAGCAAGTTGACTTCTCCGTCGGCATCTTCGAAATCGGCACCAAGCTGCTGACCAAAAAAGACTCCGTGTACAAAGACTTCGCTGACCTCAAAGGCAAAAACGTCGTCACCACCGCCGGCACCACGTCCGAGCGCATCCTGAAGTCGATGAACGCCGACAAGCAGATGGGCATGAACGTCATCTCCGCCAAAGACCACGGCGAGTCCTTCCAGATGCTGGAAAGTGGCCGTGCCGTTGCCTTCATGATGGACGACGCACTGCTCGCCGGTGAAATGGCCAAGGCCAAGACGCCGACTGACTGGGCCGTGACCGGTACTCCACAGTCCTACGAAATTTACGGGTGCATGGTCCGCAAGGGCGACGAACCGTTCAAGAAAGCAGTCGACGACGCCATCATCGCGACCTACAAGTCCGGCGAAATCAACAAGATCTACGAAAAGTGGTTTATGCAGCCAATCCCGCCAAAGGGCTTGAATCTGATGTTCCCGATGAGCGACGAGCTCAAGGCATTGATCGCAAATCCGACCGACAAAGCGGCTGACGAAAAGAAATCCTGATTTCTGACTAACCTTACATCCTGAAGGGGCGAAAGCTCTTTCAGGAGTCTGTCACTACCTGCTGGCATTTTTGGAAACACTCGAACCGGTGGTTGTCGAGCCGATAGCGTGTGCCTGACGGTCAACGTCAGATGGGAATGGACTTCCCCCAAGCAGGTGCTTGTACATCGATCGATCTGAGGGGAGACCCTAATGAATTACAACTGGGACTGGGGCGTGTTCTTCAAGTCCACTGGCATTGGCAGTGAGACCTATCTCGACTGGTACATCACTGGTTTGGGCTGGACCATTGCCATCGCCGTGGTGGCCTGGATAATCGCCTTGCTGCTGGGCTCGATACTCGGCGTCATGCGCACCGTACCGAACCGTTTCGTATCGGGTATCGCCACCTGCTACGTGGAACTCTTCCGTAATGTACCGTTGCTGGTTCAGCTGTTCATCTGGTACTTCCTGGTGCCCGACCTGCTGCCGGCCAACTTGCAAGAGTGGTACAAACAGGACCTCAACCCTACCACTTCGGCCTACCTGAGCGTCGTTGTGTGCCTGGGGCTGTTCACCGCTGCTCGCGTTTGCGAACAAGTGCGCACCGGTATCCAGGCGCTGCCTCGTGGCCAGGAAGCCGCCGCTCGCGCCATGGGTTTCAAGCTGCCGCAGGTCTACTGGAATGTGCTGCTGCCCCAGGCCTACCGGATCATCATTCCGCCGCTTACATCGGAATTCCTCAACGTCTTCAAGAACTCCTCCGTGGCCTCGCTGATTGGCCTGATGGAGCTGCTCGCACAAACAAAACAGACTGCCGAGTTTTCCGCCAACCTGTTTGAGGCCTTCACCCTGGCTACCCTGATCTACTTCACCCTGAACATGGGTCTGATGCTGCTGATGCGTATGGTCGAGAAGAAAGTCGCGGTGCCCGGCCTGATTTCCGTGGGGGGTAAATAATGGACCTAGATTTCAGTGGAATCATCCATGCCACACCGGGCCTGTGGAACGGCATGGTGATGACCCTCAAGCTGATGGCCCTGGGCGTCTCCGGCGGGATCATTCTCGGCACGATCCTGGCGCTGATGCGCCTGTCCCACAGTAAACTGCTGTCGAACATTGCCGGCGCCTACGTTAACTACTTCCGCTCGATCCCGCTGCTGCTGGTCATCACCTGGTTCTACCTGGCGGTGCCGTTCGTACTGCGCTGGATCACCGGCGAAGACACCCCGATCGGCGCGTTCGCCTCGTGCATCGTGGCCTTCATGATGTTCGAAGCGGCCTACTTCTGCGAAATCGTCCGGGCTGGCGTGCAGTCGATTCCCAAGGGCCAGATGGGCGCTGCCCAAGCCTTGGGCATGACGTATGGCCAGATGATGCGTTTGATCATTCTGCCGCAAGCGTTCCGCAAGATGACCCCGCTGCTGCTGCAACAGAGCATCATCCTGTTTCAGGACACCTCGCTGGTCTACGCGGTCGGTCTGGTGGATTTCCTCAATGCTTCGCGCGCCAGTGGCGACATTATCGGCCGCTCCAATGAGTTCCTGGTCTTCGCAGGTCTGGTGTATTTTATAATCAGCTTTGCCGCCTCGCAGCTGGTCAAGCGTCTACAAAAAAGGTTTGCCGTATGATCTCTATCAAGAACGTCAACAAGTGGTATGGCGACTTCCAGGTACTGACTGACTGCAGCACCGAAGTCAAAAAAGGCGAAGTGATCGTGGTGTGCGGGCCGTCCGGCTCCGGCAAATCCACCCTGATCAAATGCGTCAATGCTCTGGAGCCGTTCCAGAAAGGCGATGTGGTGGTCGATGGCACGTCCATCGCCGACCCGAAGACCGACCTGCCGAAACTGCGCTCGCGCGTTGGCATGGTGTTCCAGCATTTCGAACTGTTCCCCCACCTGACTATCACCGAAAACCTGACCATCGCACAGATCAAGGTGTTGGGCCGCAGCAAGGAAGAAGCCACCAAGAAAGGCCTGCAACTGCTTGAGCGCGTCGGCCTCTCCGCCCACGCCCACAAGCACCCGGGCCAACTCTCCGGTGGTCAGCAACAGCGTGTGGCGATTGCCCGTGCGCTGGCGATGGACCCGATTGTCATGCTGTTCGACGAACCGACCTCGGCGCTCGACCCGGAAATGGTCAACGAAGTACTCGACGTGATGGTGCAACTGGCTCACGAAGGCATGACCATGATGTGCGTGACCCACGAAATGGGCTTCGCCCGTAAAGTGGCGGACCGGGTGATCTTCATGGACCAGGGCAAGATCATCGAAGACTGCAAGAAAGAAGAGTTCTTCGGTGATATCAACGCCCGCTCCGATCGTGCCCAGCACTTCCTCGAGAAGATTCTGCAGCACTGATCTTCGAGGCATACGCGGCCCCCTGTAGGAGCGAGCTTGCTCGCGATGAACGCCAACGATAACGCGGGGTGACTGATACCCCGCCGCTACGCGGCTATCGCGAGCAAGCTCGCTCCTACATCTGGTTGACCCAAGGCATCTGTGATGAAATGCGACCCCACTCTCTATCGCGCCGCGCCGCCATCACTCGCCGTGAAACCCCGCCTGATTCGCCATCTGTTCCTGCCGCCGCTGATCATCCTGTTGATGATCGGTCTGGGTTACATCGGCTTCTGGACCAGCGAGCACTACGGGATTCGCACCCTCAGCGAGAACGGCGAGCGTCAGTTGGAACTGCACGCCCGCGCCGTCGAAAGCGAGATCAGCAAATATACCTACCTGCCCAGCCTGCTGGAACTCGAATCCAGTGTCTCCAGGCTGCTGGCCGACCCGTCCCCGGAACACCGGCAGACGGTCAATGATTACCTCGAAGGTCTGAACCGACGCAGCCGCAGTCGGGCGATCTACATCATGGATACCACCGGCCGGGTAATGGCCACCAGTAACTGGCGTGATTTCGACAGCTATCTGGGCGAAGACCTGTCCTTCCGTGCCTATTTTCAGAACGCCGTACGCGGGCAGCCGGGACGCTTCTACGGCATCGGCAGCACCAACGGCGAACCCGGTTACTACCTGGCCCACGGCCTGGAAGAGCAAGGCAAAATCATCGGTGTCGCGGTGGTCAAAGTGCGCCTCGAAGCCATGGAAGAACGCTGGAAACGGGCACGCCTGGAAGCCTTCGTCAGTGACGAGAACGGCATCATCATCCTTTCCAGTGACCCGGCGCGGCGGCTCAAATCGGTCCGCCCGCTCAGTGATGAAACCAAGGAGCGCCTGGCGCGCAGCCTGCAATATTACTGGTTTCCGCTCAACGAACTGCAACCGCTGGCCCGCGAACACCTGGCAGAAGGCGTTGAGAAATTGACCTTCCCGGCCAACACCGAGCTGGTGTCCGATGAACAAGAAATCAGCTATCTGTCGCAGACTCGCCCGTTGAGCGATACGCCGTGGAACTTCACCCTGCTGACGCCCCTGCAAGACCTGCGGCGCGAAGCCATCAATCAGGGGATTCTGGTGGCCGTGGCGTTTGCCTTGGTCGCGTTTCTGCTGATCGCCTGGAACGAACGGCGCAAGGTCATTGCCACCCGCCTCGCCGCCCGTGAGGCCCTGCAAGAAGCCAACAACCAGCTGGAACGCAAGATCGCCGAACGCACGGCCGACCTGCGCGCCAGCAACGAACGTCTCAAGAGCCAGATCCGCGAACGGCGGCAAGCCGAAGAAACCTTGCGCCGCGCCCAGGATGAACTGGTGCAGGCCGGCAAGCTGGCAGCCATCGGCCAGATGTCCACCAGCATCGCCCATGAACTGAACCAGCCGCTGGCGGCCCTGCGCACCCTGTCGGGCAATACCGTGCGCTTCCTCGAACGCGGCGCGCTGGACACCGCCAGTGCCAACCTCAAGACCATCAACGAACTAATCGACCGCATGGGCCGTATTACCGCGAGCTTGCGCTCCTTCGCCCGCCGCGGCGATGACCAAGGCCAGGCCAGCCTCGGCAAAGCCGTCGACGCTGCCTTGCAGTTACTCGGCAGCCGCGTGGAAAGCAGTGGGCTACAACTGCACCGCGACTTCAGCAACGTGCAAGTGCAGATTGATCAGACCCGTCTGGAACAGATTCTGGTCAACCTGATCGGCAACGCCCTGGACGCCATGCAGGCGCAACCGTTACCCGAGTTGTGGCTGGAAGGCGAAACCGTCGACGGTAAATACCGCCTGCGGGTACGCGATAACGGCCACGGCATCGACGCCGAGACGCGCAAGCATTTGTTCGAACCCTTCTTCACCACCAAACCTGGCGAACAGGGACTGGGCCTCGGCCTGACCCTCTCGGCGAGCCTGGCCGCTGCCACCGGCGGCAATCTGGGCGTCGAACACCCCGCCAGCGGTGGTACCGCCTTTGTCCTCAGTTTACCGTTGGTAAGCCCCCTTCAAGCCGAGCCAATATGAACAACGACCTTACCGTGCTGATCGTCGAAGACGATCCCCATGTCCTGCTCGGCTGCCAGCAAGCCCTGACCCTTGAAGATATTCCCTGTGTTGGCGTCGGCAGCGCCGAGGAAGCCTTGGCGCAAGTCGGCGACAATTTCGCCGGGATCGTTATCAGCGACATTCGCTTGCCGGGCATCGACGGCCTGGAATTGCTGACCCGGCTCAAGGCCCGCGATCGCAGTCTGCCGGTAGTGCTGATCACCGGCCATGGCGATATCTCCATGGCGGTTGGCGCGATGCAAAAAGGCGCCTATGACTTCATGGAGAAACCCTTCTCCCCCGAGCGCCTGGTGGACGTGGCCCGGCGTGCGCTGGAACAACGCAGCCTGGCTCGGGAAGTCTGGTCACTGCGTCGACAACTGGCCGAGCGCGACTCGCTGGAAGGCCGGATCATCGGTCGCTCACCGGCCATGCAGAACCTGCGCGAGCTGATTGCCAACGTCGCCGACACCTCGGCCAATGTGCTGATCGAAGGTGAGACCGGCACCGGTAAGGAACTGGTCGCGCGCTGCCTGCATGACTTCAGCCGTCGCCAGTCCCAGCAGTTTGTCGCGCTGAACTGCGGTGGCCTGCCGGAGAACCTGTTCGAAAGCGAAATTTTCGGCCACGAAGCCAACGCCTTCACCGGCGCCGGCAAACGGCGGATCGGCAAAATCGAACACGCCCACGGCGGCACGCTGTTTCTCGACGAAGTGGAAAGCATGCCGTTGAACCTGCAGATCAAACTGCTGCGGGTATTGCAGGAGCGCACGCTGGAGCGCCTCGGATCGAACCAGAGCGTTGCTGTCGACTGCCGGGTAATTGCTGCGACCAAGTCCGATCTGGATGAATTGAGCAAGGCCAGTCAGTTCCGCAGCGACCTGTATTACCGCTTGAACGTAGTGACCCTGGAACTGCCGCCGCTGCGCGAACGCCGTGAAGACATCCTGCAATTGTTCGAACACTTTCTGCAGCAGTCGTCCCTGCGCTTTGACCGCACTGCGCCGGATCTGGACAACCAGACCCTGTCGAACCTGATGAGCCATGACTGGCCAGGCAATGTGCGTGAACTGCGCAACGTCGCCGAACGTTTTGCCCTCGGCCTGCCAGCCTTCAAAAAGTCCGGCAGCAACGCCAGCCAGGGCTTGGGTTTTGCCGAGGCGGTCGAGGCTTTCGAGCGCAACCTGCTCAACGATGCCTTGCAGCGTAGCGGTGGCAACCTGACCCAGGCCAGCCTGGAACTGGGCATGGCCAAGACCACGTTGTTCGACAAGGTCAAGAAGTACGGCTTGAGCCACTAACCCTACGCTTGCGAGAACACTGTGGATTTATTGTTGAAAGCTGCATTGGGCGCCGCTGTGGTACTGATTCTGGCCGCCCTGGCAAAAACCAAAAACTATTACATCGCAGGGCTGGTACCGCTGTTTCCAACCTTTGCGCTGATCGCCCATTACATCGTCGGCAAGGGCCGCTCACTGGACGACCTGAAGACCACCATCGTGTTCGGCATGTGGTCGATCATTCCCTACTTTATTTATCTGGCCACCTTGTACGTGATGGTCGATCGCCTTCGGCTGGAGTTGTCGTTGGCCGTTGCCGCCGTGGCGTGGCTGATGGCGGCGACGGTGCTGGTGACGCTTTGGGTTCGGTTTCACGCCTGACTTGGCCGCTAGCCCGGCCCTTGCAGTTACCCGCTAAAGCCCACTCGGCCTGCATTCATGATTGATGAAGCGGGTGGCATCGGCTACAGATGGCGTCCAGCATCAAAACTTATAACTAATCGCCGTCTGCACTTCCCCCTGATTCACGTTGCCCTTTTCTTTGACGATGCTGCTGTCCGCTGCTGAGCCCGTGAGATGAATCCAGCTGGCACTGGTCACCAACGACCAATGCTGCGCCAGAGGAAACTTGAAGCTTTGAGTCAATGCCAGGTTCTGCAAACCGCCGCTGGCGTTGTATTCGCGGATCCCCGAAGCCTGCGCCTCTTGGGCGCTGACCCCAAAGAAAATCTGGGTCTGCCGGCCATCGGCGAAGTGCGCCGTCAGGTTGCTGCTACCAATAATCCCCATACCCAGCGGATAGCCAAGCTCCCCACCCACTCGCCCGAGCAAGCCACCCTGACCACCCTTGCCGCCCACCGCTTGCCCGACTTGAGCGAACACGCGCCAAAAGTCTTGCGGGCTGTACTGGATGAACCCGCCCATTTCAGCCATATCCGGCACATCCCGCAGCCCTTGTATCGAACCATTGGCGCTGCGTCCCGGCACGTAATTGATAAACGGCCCCAGACTGAAACCAGAGGTTTTGAAAGCACTCCAGGTCAAACCATCGTCAGTGCTGAGGCTGACATCACCCCAGTCCAGATCGAGGTACGGTACTGGCACCGTTTCATAACGACTACCGGTAGGGTCATAGGGTTGATAACTGATGCCTAAACCGGCCTCACCGGTAATACCGTCAGCCAGTACGCTGGCCGAAAAGCCGCCAAGGCACAGAAGGCCGACGAATAAAACAGTGGTAATCCTGAACATGGAGCGATTCCTTATCTGTGCATGCGCGCATCAACTCCCAGAGCGGCATCGTCGGGCAAGCACTCATGTTTTTTGTAGCGACCTACAAAAATTGTAGCTCCAAGCATACCGGTTACCGGCCAAGGCCCACCAGCCATGGGCCTAAGTCACTTGGCACAGTCCCTGCTCTACCCCTTGGCATGCGCAACAGCGCGCTCCTGTCCAATAGGTAAATGCAGATGATTGACTGGCATATCGTGTGTGATTTCGACGGGACGATATCTCGCACCGACGCGATCGACAACATCCTTGAACGCTTTGCCGACCCGATCTGGAAAAGCATCGAGCAGGAATGGCTGGACGGTCACATCGGTTCGCGTGAATGTCTCAGCCGCCAACTGGCGCTGGTCAAGGCCACGCCTGCCGAGCTGCTGGCGTATTTCGACACGATCGAAATCGACCCTGACTTCCCGGACTTCGTCGACCACGTCGTAGGTCTGGGCGCTTCCATCGAAGTGGTCAGCGACGGCATCGAGCAAGGCATCGCGCGGATTCTGGCACGCAACTACGTGAGCCTGCTGCCGATCCTCGCCAACCGCCTGCGTCAGGTCGACCACAACAGCTGGCGCATTGACTTTCCGTATTCGAGCGACGCCTGCCGCGCCGCTTCCGGCAACTGTAAATGCAAGTCCACGCCCAAGGGCAAACGCGTATTGGTGATCGGTGACGGTCAGTCCGACATGTGCGTGGCCTCCACCGCTGATTTCGTCTTCGCCAAGGATCGCCTGGCCGAACATTGCGAACGCAACGGCATCGCCTACGCCCGCTTTGACGCCTTCGCCGAACTCCCCGCATTGCTGGCCCAACTGCCGATCGGCAGCGCCGCCAACGCCACCTCCTTCGCGCTTGAACACTCTTTAGAAAAACAGGAACTCTTCCATCATGTCTGATATTCGAATCGCTACTCCCGAAGACCAGGTTCTTCTGGATAAAGAAGCCAAGTACTGCTCCTACGGCGACACCGTTCACTACATCGATCCTCCACGTATTTTCAGCCGTTGCGAAGGTTCCTACGTCTGGGACACCGAAGACCAGGCTTACCTCGACCTGCAAATGTGGTACTCGGCAGTCAACTTCGGTTACGCCAACCCGCGCCTGAACAACGCCTTGAAACAACAGATCGACACCCTGCCGCAGATCGCCAGCCAATACCTGCACAAAGGCAAGATCGAGCTGTCGGAAATGATCGCAGTCGATGCCAAGAACAAGTTCGGTCTGGACGGTCGCGTGCACTTCAACGTCGGCGGTTCGCAGTCCATTGAGGACTCGCTCAAAGTCGTGCGTAACGCCAGCAACGGCAAGAGCCTGATGTTCGCCTTCGAAGGCGGCTACCACGGCCGTACTCTGGGCGCATCGTCGATCACCTCGAGCTTTCGCTACCGTCGCCGCTACGGTCACTTCGGCGAGCGCGCCAACTTCATCCCGTTCCCGTACCACTTCCGCGGCCCTAAAGGCATGACCAAGGAAGAGTACGGCAGCCACTGCGTGCAGCAATTCGCCCGTCTGTTCGAAACCGAATACAACGGCGTCTGGGACCCGAAAACCGGCCAGTGCGAATACGCAGCCTTCTACGTCGAGCCGATCCAGGGCACCGGCGGCTACGTGATCCCGCCGATGAACTTCTACAGCGAGCTCAAGCAAGTGCTGGATCAGCACGGCATCCTGATGGTGGTCGACGAAATCCAGATGGGTTTCTGGCGCACCGGCAAGCTGTGGTCGATCGAGCACTTCGACGTCAAACCGGACGTGATCGTCTTCGGTAAGGCACTGACCAACGGCCTCAATCCTCTGGGCGGTATCTGGGCCCGTGAAGAATTGATCAACCCGAAAATCTTCCCGCCAGGTTCGACCCACTCCACCTTCGCCTCCAACCCGCTGGGTACTGCCGTGGGTCTGGAAATGTTCAAGATGACCTCCGAAGTCGACTACGGCGCGATGGTCATGGAGAAGGGCAAGTACTTCCTGGCCGGTTTGCAGGACCTGCAAAAACGCTATCCGATCATCGGCGATGTCGACGGTCTGGGCCTGGCGCTGCGCTGCGAAATCTGCGGCCCGGACGGTTTCACCCCGGACAAGGCAACCCTGGACTTCATGGTCGAAGAAGGCATGAAGGGCGATATCGAAATCGACGGCAAACGTCTGGGTCTGATTCTCGATGTGGGCGGCTACTACAAGAACGTCATTACCCTCGCGCCGTCCCTGGAAATCAGCTACCCAGAAATCGACCTCGGCATCGCACTGCTCGACCGTCTGCTGCATCGGGCTATGAAGCGGTGAGCATAGAAGAGATCGATCTAGGCGAAGGCAACGCCGGCTTCGTTCTCGGCAAAGGTCCGGTCGGGGTCTTATTGATCCACGGCCTGACCGGCACCCCGACGGAACTCCGTCGGGTGGCCCAGGGCCTGGCTAAGGGGGGGGCGTGCACGGTGTACGTGCCCACACTGGCCGGGCACTGCGGGGACAACAGCGACTTGCAAGCCACCGGCTGGCGGGACTGGTACGAAGGCGTGCGTAAAACCTTCATCGGCGTGCGTCAGCGCCACGAGCAAGTGTTCGTCGGCGGCTTGTCCATGGGCGCGGTCATGTCCATGTACATCGCTTCCGAGCACCCGGGACAGGTCACCGGCCTGTTGATGTATTCCACCACCCTGCGCTACGACGGCTGGAGCATCCACAAGCTGGCGTTCCTGACCCCGCTGTTGATGAAAATTCCGTTCGGCGTGCACATGTGCAGTTTCGAAGAGAAATCGCCCTTTGGCATCAAAAACGAGCGCCTGCGGGCCATCGTCGAACGCCAGATGAAGGCCGGTGAAAGCAGCAACGCCGGGCTGTTGACCATGGAAGGCGTCACCGTGCGCGAATTGCACCGGATGAATGCTGTGGTCAAAAAGCGCATGCCGTCGATTAACACGCCGGCCCTGGTGCTGCACTCCATCGAGGACGACATCACCAGCCGCTGGAACGCTGATTATGTCGAACGCAAACTCGGTGGCCCGGTGACCAAAGTCATGCTGGACAACTGCTATCACATGATCACAGTCGACCTGCAATACCGCCGTGTCGTGGAGTTGAGCGCAGACTTCATCGAACAGCATTCCTTAAACCAGGCCGCGCGCGAAGATTTTCGACAGCGAGCGTAGCTTAAGGAAAAGCCGTGATCACCGCCCAAGCCTTCTCGACCATTCAGGCCATCGAGCGCAGCGCCTGGAATGATTGTTTTCCAGATGTTCTGGAAGGTTGGGACTATTACGTTGCCGTAGAAAATGCCGGAATCAAGGACTTTCAGTGGCGCTACCTGGCCCTGTACGAGGGTTCGACGTTACTGGCCGTTGCGCCAGCGTTCATGACCCGGTATCGACTCGACGCGAGGGTGCAAGGGGTAGGCAAGCGTTTCACCGAATGCCTGGAACAACTATGGCCGGGCATTTTGCAATTGCGCCTCTATGTCATCGGCTCGCCAGTGGCCGAGCAGTGCAATGCCGGGACCGCCAGCCATGTTGCACCGCATCGACGCCAAGCCTTGCTGGAACAGTTACTGAGTTCGGCCCGCCGCGATGCCGATAGTTTCGGTATCGGCCTGCTGGCTGTGAAAGATGCACCCAGTAACGATGAACAATGGGCGGCCAGTTGCCTTGCGGCAGGCCTCCAAGCAATGCCAAGTCCGCCGACAGCGCTGCTGTCGGTGCCGTTTGGCTCGATCGACGCGTATCTGGGCTCTCTTGGCAAATCCACCCGCAAGGACCTGCGGCGCAAGCTTCGCACCCCCGCGCCACGGATCGAATGGCGGCACTCCATCGACGACGTTCTGCCGAGCATAATGCAGTTGTACGAAGCGACGCTGGCGCGCAGCGATCTGCAGTTCGAACGGCTACCGGCGAGCTACTTCACCGGCATCCTCGAACAGCTCGAAGGGAGCGCGGTCTGTGTGCTGTATTGGGTCGACGAGCAATTAGTGGCGTTCAACCTGGTACTGATTGACCAGCAACGCCTGATCGACAAGTTTTTCGCCCACGACATCGAATCCAGTCGTGAGCACAACCTGTATTTCCGTAGTTGGCTGGCCAATGTCGGCTACTGTATTCAACACAAGATCCCGCTGTATGAGTGCGGACAGGCTGGTTATGCCAGTAAGCTGCGGCTCGGCTGTGAGCTTCAGGGCAACACGCTGTTCTTCCGCCATCGCAATTGGCTGCTCAACACGATGCTGAAACTGCTGAAAATGTTTGTCCGACCGGATCGATCCGACCCCGCCATGGCTGCTGCGGTAAGCGAAACCTGATGACCAAAAAAGACCGCCGTACCCCACGCCCCTTCGCCATCTCACGCTGGAGCGTCCAGCGCAAGCTGGTCCTGGCGTTCTGGCTGGTCAGCGTGGTGCCGACGATGATCGCCGCCGAACTCGCGGCGACGACCTTGTCGCAGATTTTCGATAGCAACGTACGGATCTGGTTGCAGGAGTCGACCAAGATCGTCAAGGACGAAATCGGAGAGATCCTGCGAACCAATGCGCGAGTGGCCCAGCTGTTCCTTCGCTATACCAGACCGCCGTCTTCGCGCTCAGCGGCCAAACATGAAAAATTAACGGCAGATATTGCCGACGCCATGGGCATCGACGTGGTCGCATTGATCCGCGAGAGTGATCACAAAGTGGTGTTTTCCACCGTTCCCGATGAGATCACTCGGCAACTCAGCACCGAGCCCAACGCGGTATTGCAAACGCTCAAAGTGAATGGCGACCTCTATGGCGCGGTGGTCTCTGTTTTCCACACGACTCAGGACGGCGCAGACTACCAACTGCTGGTCGCAAGCTATCTGGACAGCAGCTTCCTGAACAGCGTGGCGGACGTTCACTCCCTCGACCTGCGTTTATATCTGTCTGACGCCCACGGGTTCTCCGAGATTTTTTCGACCCAACGCTTCGAGGATCACCCCTCTCAAGTACCGAGCAGCATTGAGACGAACTTACGCGAAACCAAACTACCCAGCGAACAGTTCACCAGCCGTTACAGTGGGCTTTACTGGCCGATTCTCAACGACAACGGTGATCTGCAGGGTGTTATCTTCAGCGGGTTGCTACGCCACAACAGCCTGGTCGGGCTGGTCAATCAAAGCAACCTTTTCATCCTGATTTTCCTGATTGCCAGCGCCCTGTCTCTGAGCGCTGGCTGGCTGGTATCACAGCGTCTGACCCGACCGCTACGCGGCCTCTCCGAGGGGGTGCGGGCAGTGATCGCTGGCGATTATCGCCAACGCATAACCGTCAATGGCAGCGACGAACTGGCCGAACTGAGCAATACCTTCAACCACATGACCGAACGCCTCGGAGAATTGCACCATCTGGAAGCGCAGCTGCGCCGCCGTGATCGCCTGCACGCGCTGGGCGAAGTGGCGATGGGCCTGGCCCATGAAATTCGCAACCCGCTGGGTATCATCAAGACCGCGACCCAGTTACTGCACCGCCGCGCGGACCTGCCCGAAACCGACAAACGCCATCTGGAATATGTGGTCAGCGAAGTCAGTCGGATCAATGACCTGATCACCGAGTTTCTCGACTTCGCCAAACCCAGCGCACCGATGCGCTCGACCCAACTGGCCCGGCCGTTGGTGGATGAACTGATCGGTTTCTGCGCACCGGAACTGGCTACCCATAACATCGATGCACGGATCGACGATCAGGCTCCCGGCGCGACCATCTATGCCGATGCCCGGCAACTCAAACAGGCCTGCCTGAACCTGATCCTCAACGCCATCGACGCCATGCCTGAGGGCGGTCGCCTGACCCTGGGCATTGCCAAAGACAAGGAAAATACGGTCATCAGTGTTTCCGACACCGGCCAAGGCATCGAACCGGACATGATCGAACGTATCTTCACCCCATTCGTGACCACCAAGGCCACCGGCACCGGTCTTGGCCTGGCAAAAGTCTTCTCGATCATGGAAAACCACGACGGCCGTATCGAATGCGTCAGCGAAAAAGATGCCGGCGCCACCTTCAGCCTGTACATTCCGGCCAACGGTGAAGACAGCGGTGAGGATAACGATGACGCATAACATTCTGGTGGTCGACGACGAACCCAAGCTCTGTGACCTGTTGTCTTCAGCCCTGAGCCAGAACGGTACTCAAGTGTTCACCGCCGGCAACGGCCTGCACGCCCTGACCGTGCTTGAACAGGAGGACATCGACCTGGTGATCAGCGACTGGCGCATGCCCGGCATGGACGGACCGCAGTTACTGGCGGAAATCAAAGTACGTTTTCCGCAGCTGCCGGTCATTGTCATGACCGCTTACAGCACGGTGAAAAACGCCGTGCAGTCGATGCGCAACGGAGCCTTCGACTACATTGCCAAACCGTTCGACATCGACGAACTGGACATCACCGTCAGCAAAGCCTTGCAGTTTCGCGACATCCTCAAAGACAACCAGCGCATGCGCGCCGAGCTCGACGAACACCAGCAAATCGACAGCCTGGTGGGCGACAGTCCAACCTTTCGCCGAGTGCTGCAAGCAGTCGATTCAGTGCGTGAAAGCAATGCCACCATCCTGCTCACCGGCGAAAGCGGGACCGGCAAGGAAATGGTCGCCCGGGCCATCCACAAACACGGCAACCGCGCCGACAAACCCTTTATTGCGGTCAACTGCGCGGCGATCCCCGAGGGCCTGCTGGAAAGCGAAATGTTCGGCCACCGTAAAGGCGCCTTTACCGGCGCCGTGACCGATCACGTGGGGCGCTTTATGCAGGCCGACAAGGGCACGCTGTTTCTTGATGAAGTCGGCGACATGCCGCTGGCCTTGCAAGCGAAGATTCTGCGGGCCTTACAGGAGCGCGTGATCGAGCCGGTGGGCGACCCGCGCGAACGCAAGGTCGATGTGCGGGTCATCGCCGCCACCAACAAAAACCTGCTGGAAGCGGTGGTCAACAAAGAGTTTCGCGAAGACCTTTACTATCGCCTGAACGTGTTCCCTATTCCCTTGCCTGCCCTGCGCGAACGGGTCGAAGACATCGCGCCGCTGGCCCGACATTTCGCCCACACCCTGGGTGCCACCGCCGGCAAACGCATTACCGGATTCAGCCCGCAGGCCCTGCAGGCCATGACCAATTACACCTGGCCGGGAAATATCCGCGAACTGCAAAACTGCGTGGAGCGCGCGACTATCGTGGCCTCCGGCAGCATCATCGAAGACAGCGACCTGCCGGCCTATCTGTTCGCCTCACAACCCACCAACAGCAGCGTCAGCGCGATTCTCAGCGCAGGTTCCGGCGTGCCTGAGGATCTGGACGTAGCGCTGGCCGAAGTTGAAAAAACCTACATCCTCGCCGCCCTGCAACAGAGCAACGGGGTACAGGCCGCCGCTGCGCAGCTGATCGGTATCTCCGAACGCAGCTTCTGGTACCGGCTGAAGAAGCTCGGGATTCATGTGGACAAGATTGTGCGGTGAGGATGGGCTGAAGATCTTTTAGCGGTAAATGATCACAACAGATTCGGTGCCACCACCGAATCAATCTGCGCCCAATGCGAGGTATCTTCGCGATGGCTCTGCAAATACGGCAACACCGCCGCCAGTAACGGCGCCTTGAACGCCTCCTGAAAGCGATGAGCCAACCCGGGAATCAACTTCAACTGACTGCCCTGGATATGCGCTGCCAAATGCACTCCATGCATCACCGGCAGCAACGGGTCGGCGGTGCCGTGCACCACCAGCGTCGGCACCCGCAAGTGGTTGAGCAATGCCACCCTGCTCGGTTCAGCGAGGATCGCCATGATCTGGCGCTTCACGCCTTCAGGGTTGAACGCCCGGTCGTAAGAGACCGCCGCCTGATGCAGCAGCGCCTGCCGATCATCCACCACCTGCGGACTGCCCAACGCCGCCAGCAAATCCGCCTGTTGCTCGAGCGCCACCTCGCGGTTCGGCGCACTGCGCCGTGAGAGCAATTGCACCAGCGCTGCGTTCGGCGCCGGCAAACCTTCGGCACCGGAACTGGTCATGATCAGGGTAAGGCTTTCCACCCGTTGCGGCGCCATCGCCGCCATATGCTGGGCAATCATCCCGCCCATGCTCGCACCCAGCACGTGGAACTGCTGCACATGCAAGGCATCCATCAGGCCCAACGCATCGTCAGCCATGTCAGTGAGCGTATACGGTGCAGACACCGGCAAACCGAGTTTGTAGCGCAACACCTCAAAAGTCAGGTTCGCGCTGGCCGGTGCCTGGCGCCAGGTAGAGAGCCCGACATCGCGGTTGTCATAACGAATCACCCGAAAGCCCTGCTGACACAGCGCGACCACCACCTCGTCCGGCCAATGAATCAACTGCCCACCCAGTCCCATCACCAGCAGCAATGCCGGGTCCGACGCGCGGCCAATGCTCTGATAGGCCAAGCTGACCTGAGCCAGCTCGACCTGTTGGGTCGGTACGTTGACATCGCACCGTGACGCCGCAAAAGACGGCAGGCCGAACACCAACGCGACCAGAAAAAGTGCCGCTTGAAAAAACAATGCACGCATGAAAAACACCAAAACGCAGAACCCCAGTAGAGCGCGAGTCTGATGAACTTTGATCAAGCGCGCTGCCACAGTTGCGTGACAGTTTGATGAATGCCGCTGAGTGGTCTTTTTAGCGACCGCGTTATCGTTCATCGCGAGCAAGCTCGCTCCCACACTTGACCGAGTTCAGCCGCCGAATTTTCGGCTAACACAGATCTAATGTGGGAGCGGGCTTGCTCGCGATGGCGTCCGAACTGGCGCTATAGGGCGTTAAGCCAACTGATCCCTCAACTGCCGCGCCGCCGCGACCATGTTCACCAGGGCCGCTTCTGTTTCCGGCCAGGCGCGGGTTTTCAGGCCGCAGTCGGGATTGACCCATAGCCGTTCGGCGGGGATACGTTTGACCGCTTTGCTCATCAGCTTGACCATCTCGGCGGTGTCCGGCACCCGTGGCGAGTGGATGTCGTAGACGCCCGGACCGATATCGTTCGGGTAGTCAAATGCCTCGAAGGCTTCCAGCAGTTCCATGTCCGAGCGCGAAGTCTCGATGGTGATCACGTCGGCATCCATGGCTGCGATGGACCGGATCACGTCGTTGAATTCGCTGTAACACATGTGGGTGTGGATCTGGGTTTGGTCTTGTACGCCCGAGGCTGCGAGGCGGAAGGCTTCCACGGCCCAATCCAGATATTCCTGCCATTGCGCACGGCGCAGTGGCAAGCCTTCGCGGAAAGCGGCTTCGTCGATCTGGACGATTTTGATCCCGGCCTTTTCCAGATCGACTACTTCGTCACGCAGGGCCAGCGCCAATTGCCGGGCCTGGACTTTGCGTGATACGTCTTCGCGCGGGAAGGACCACATCAGCATGGTCACCGGGCCAGTCAGCATGCCTTTCATGACCTTGTCGGTCAGGCTCTGGGCATATTGAATCCAGTCCACGGTCATGGCATTCGGGCGGCTCAGGTCGCCGAAGATAATCGCCGGTTTCACGCAGCGCGAACCGTAACTCTGGACCCAGCCAAAGCGGGTGAACAGGTAACCGTCGAGCTGCTCGGCAAAGTACTCGACCATGTCGTTGCGCTCGGCTTCACCGTGGACCAGCACGTCGAGCCCCAGGCGTTCCTGGACTTGCACGGCGTGGCGGATCTCGCTGTGCATGGCGTCGGTGTAGTCGTTGGCCGACAGTTTGCCCTGCTTGAAGGCCTGACGTGCGAGGCGAATCGATGCGGTCTGCGGGAACGAACCGATGGTGGTGGTCGGGAACGCCGGCAGTTGCAAACGAGCGCGTTGCACCTCAATGCGCTTGGAGAATGGCGATTGACGCTGGCTGTCGGCGGCGCCGATGGCGGCGATGCGGGCCTGAACCTCTGCTTTGTGGATGCGCGGCGACTGGGCGCGGCTGGCCTGTACAGCGCGGCTATCCGCCAGTGCGGCTTGCACGTTTGCCGCGTGCGGGTTGTTCAAGGCATCGCGCAGCACCGCAATTTCGCCACACTTTTGTACGGCAAATGCCAGCCAGCTTTTCAGCTCGACATCGAGTTTGTCTTCGCGGCCCAAGTCTACCGGGCTGTGCAGCAGCGAACAGGAACCGGCCACCCAGAGGTTGTCGCCGAACCGTTGTTGCGCGATGTGCAGTTGTTCCAGCGCCTGTTCCAGCTCGCAGCGCCAGACGTTGCGGCCGTTGACCAGGCCAATGGACAAGACTTTGTAAGTCGGTAGACGATCAAGCACCGCCGCCAGTTGCTCAGGAGCGCGCACCGCGTCGATGTGCAGGCCATCCACCGGCAGGCCGACGGCCAGGCCAAGGTTGTCTTCCAGGCCACTGAAGTAGGTCGCCACGAGTTTTTTCAGCGGCGAGTATTGCAGGATGTGGTAGGCGCGCTCGAAGGCGTTTTTCCATTCCTGCGGCAGGTCCAGGGTAAGGATCGGCTCGTCGATCTGCACCCATTCCACACCTTGGGCCGCCAGACGACCTAGGATTTCGCCGTAGATCGGCAGCAAGCGCTCCAACAGGTCGAGCTTGTCGAAGTCGTCGCCTTTGGCCTTGCCCAGCCACAAGTAGGTCAGCGGGCCGATGATCACCGGTTTCACCTTGTGACCCAGTGCCAGTGCTTCATCGACTTCGTCGAACAGCTGCTCCCAGCTCAGTTTGAACGACTGATCAGCGCTGAATTCAGGGACCAGGTAGTGGTAATTGGTATCGAACCACTTGGTCAGTTCCTGAGCGTATTGCGCCTTGGCATGCTCGCCGCCGCAGCAGGCAGTGGCGCCGCGAGCCATGGCGAACAGGGTGTCGAGGGTTGGCAGGCCTCGGGCATCTTTGACGCTGTCGAAGCGCGCCGGGATCACTCCGAAGGTCAGCGAATGGCTCAGCACCTGGTCGTACCAGGCGAAGTCGCCCACCGGCAGCAAGTCGATACCCGCATCTTTCTGCAGTTGCCAGTGTTTGGCCCGCAGTTCACGGCCAACCGTTTGCAGAGCGCTCTGGGTGAGGTCGCCCTTCCAGTAGGATTCGAGGGCTTTTTTCAGTTCACGGTCAGCACCGATGCGCGGAAAACCAAGATTGTGGGCCAGGGCCATGACGACATTCCTCCATAAAAGATGGTGCTATTGTCGACACCCCATGCAACATGAGACAAACTCAACCTTTTCGTGTTGATCACAAAGTTTATTCATGGAGGCCACGGTGCTGGAAATCCGTCATCTGAAGACCCTGCACGCCTTGCGCGAAGCAGACAGCCTGGTAGAAGCCGCCGAGCGCTTGCACCTGACCCAATCCGCGCTGTCCCACCAGTTCAAGGAGCTTGAGGAACGGCTGGGGATGCAGCTGTTCGTGCGCAAGACCAAACCGGTGCGTTTCACCAGCGCCGGGTTGCGTCTGTTGCAACTGGCCGACGCCACTCTGCCGCTGTTGCGCGGGGCCGAACGGGATATCGCGCGGTTGGCCGGAGGCACTGCCGGGCGGTTGCACATGGCCATCGAATGCCACAGTTGCTTCCAGTGGCTGATGCCGACCATCGATCAGTTCCGCGATGCCTGGCCAGAGGTTGAGCTGGACCTGGCTTCGGGTTTCTCTTTCGCTCCCCTGCCCGCCCTGGCCCGTGGCGATCTGGATTTGGTGGTGACCTCTGACCCGTTGGAACTGACCGGTATCACTTATGTACCGCTGTTCACCTACGAAGCGATGCTCGCGGTGGCCAACCAGCATCGGTTGGCGAACAAGCCGTACATCGTGCCGGAAGATTTGCTCAGCGAAACCTTGATCACCTACCCGGTGGAACGGGACCGGCTGGACATCTTCACCCGTTTTCTGGAGCCAGCGGATATCGAACCGGCGCAGGTCCGCACCTCAGAGCTGACAGTGATGATGATGCAGTTGGTGGCCAGCGGTCGTGGCGTGTGCGGCATGCCCCACTGGGCTCTGCATGAGTACAGTTCACGGGGTTATGTGAAGGCCAAGCGGTTAGGCGACAAAGGTTTGTTTGCGACGCTGTATGCGGGCATTCGAGCCGACATGCTCGATGCGCCGTACATGCGCGACTTTTTGCTGACGGCCAAAGACACCTCATTCTCGACCCTGGATGGGGTGAGTGCGGTGCGCTAAAAGCCGAAACACTGATCCCTTGTAGCAGCTGGCGAAGCCTGCGTTCGAGTGCGTAGCGCTCGTGAATCCTGTATTTCCCGATCGACCTTCAGAATCGCGGTGTCAGGTTTTACGACTGCTACGCAGCCGAACGCAGGCTCCGCCAGCTGCTACAGGGGATTTGCGTCGCTCGTCGCCACTTCCCGCCACATATGGATCTTGTCGAGGTACTCCACTCCCACCCTCACCGCCAACGGCTCGAGCCCGAACTGCACAAAACCGCAGCGTTGATACAGGGCAAACGCCGCGTCATTGCCGGCGGTGACGGTCAGTTGAATCAGTTTCAACCCTTCATGCGCTCGCGCCTCGGCGAGTACGGCGTGCACCAGTTGATAGCCCAACCCGCTATGGCGAGACCCGGCAGATACGTACATGCCAAACAGCGTGGCCTTGTGCCGGGCTTTTTCCCGTGGCTCAAAGGCCAGACCGACAATGCCCACGAGGTTGTCGTCTGCAAACGCACCGAGCACCCGATCCAGATCGCTGCTTAGCCGTGACGCCCACCAGGCCAATGGCATCGCGGCACGCTCGGCAACGCTGGAGGTGAACGCCTCGGGATGCAGTCCGTAGGCTTCAAGCATCAACGCCCGATACTGCGTGGCGTGTTGTTGGCTGAGGCGTTGAATGGTCATGGCGTCTTCAAATCAGCGGTGAAAAATAGCTCATGCGGATGGCTCCTTCATCAAGCAGTCCGACGTTGTTCGAGCATCAACCGCACCGCGAGTGCGGCCAGCACAAAGCCCATGAAATAGCGTTGTACCGCCAGCCACAGCGGGTTGTGGACGAACCACGCTGCAATTCCGGAGGCAAACACTGCGATCAGCAGGTTGACTAAAAAGCTCACGCTGATCTGGGTCAGGCCAAGGATGATGCTCTGGCTGAACACCGAGCCGTGCTCGGGGTTGATGAACTGCGGAAACACCGACAGGTAGAACACCGCGATTTTCGGGTTCAGTGCGCTGGTGAGAAAGCCCATCAAGATCAGTTTTCTTGAGGAGTCCGGCGGCAGTTGCTGGGCCTCGAACGGCGAGCGCGCTCCAGGTTTTAGTGCCTGCCAGGCCAGCCACAGGAGGTACAGCGCGCCGGCCCATTTCAGCACTTCATAGGCCATTGGTACGGCGAGAAACACCGCCGTCAAACCCGCCGCTGCGGCGAACAGGTGCACGAAGAAACCCGCCACCACCCCCAGCAATGAGGTCACGCCGGCTTTACGGCCCTGGCAGATCGAACGGGAAATCAGGTAGATCATGTTCGGCCCTGGCGTGAGCACCATCAGCAGTGCGGCGCCGGCGAACAACAATAAGTCTTGAGTGGGAATCATGGGGCAGTCCTTTGTCCTCTAAATATCAGGCGGGAGTCGCTTGCGATGCTCGATAAAACGGCAAAATCAGGTCCCGTGTCAATGGCGCCAGCACCAGACCGCCATCAGTGGCCGGATCGATCCAGACCACTTCTTCGATCTCCGCTGCGGGGGCCACGTGGGAGGCGATGTTCAGCTGGTAAAGTTCGGCTTCCACCACAAAACCCGGCTCGTTGGCGGCTGGAGCACAGAACTTGCCCAGGTAACGGGCTGCCGTCGTCTCGATACGCAATCCGAGTTCTTCTTCCAGCTCACGCTTCAGCGCCGCCACCGGTTGCTCATGAATGTCTATCTTGCCGCCCGGCTGCATGAAAGCCTGAGTGCCGCGCTTGCGCACCAACAGGGTTCGACCGTCCGGGCCGATCAGCAGCGCGGCGGCGACGCGGATGATGGAGGGGGATGTTGCGGTTGGTGAAAGAGTCATGGATGAAAAAGGGCCTTGGGCTCAAAGGCGCAAGGATCCCATGGGGCTTGGCATCGGTGCAATTGAGCCCGATACAAATCCCCTGGTGCTTACTTACGCCGTAGCGACCTCCACCTCTTCCGGCACTTTGACAAAGATGTTGTACTTGGCCCCTTCCATCGCTTCAAAGGCGATCAACTTATCCACCAGCGGTCCATTCAGCACCTTGCCGGCATTAAGCAGGAGCATACCGTTGTCGGCATTGAGGTTACGCGCCAGCACCATGCCGGGCGCCACATCGCGGGTGCTCAGTACTTTGACCATTGGATCGTCGACGGTGACATCACTCAAGTACGCGGCACAGACTTGAACGAAATCCTCCACCAGTTCCGGATCGTATAGTTTGCCGGCATATTTGCGGATGAATACCAGCGCTTCATCGCTGTTCATCTGCCGCTCCAGGATCAGCCCGCGCTGCAGTTCGATGAAGTCCACCGCCAGTTTCAACAGCCGTGAGCCTAAAGGAATGGCCTCGCCCTTGAGGTGGTCGGGAAAACCGCTGCCGTCCCAACGCTCCTGATGATGAAGGATCAAGCGCGCCGCATCCTTCATCGGATCCAGGGTCATCAACAGCGACTCGCTCTGTTTCGGATACTCCCGGTAACACTCGCGATCGGCGTGGTGCAGCAAGTCGGAAGGCGCGGTCATCATGCTGTCGCTCCAGCTCAACTTACCGATGTTGTAGAGCGCCGCGGCCATGGTCAGATCGCGACTGCTGGCCTCATCCAGCCCATGAGATTTGCAGTAGACGCGCACCAGTTCGATGATCTGCCGGTTGGTCTGCTTGGCTGGCGGTAAACGCAGATTGGCCAACAGCGAGAACACTTCGGTGCCCGTGACGTAACTGTGTTTGAGCTCTTCGTAGGCCAGATCGAGCATGTCTGCCGTTTGCTGCAGTTCAGCAGTGCGGGCCGCAACGTGCTTTTCCAGCGTCGCGTTCAGCGACTTCAATTGATCATTCTGCGTACGGATCAACTGCTCAAGGCGCTGGCGTTCGCGCTCGGAATGCTGATGGGCCAGGGTCTGGCGCAAGGTCAACAGCATTTCTTCATCGTTCCAGGGTTTGCTGATGTAACGATGGATCTGCCCTTCGTTGATCGCTTTGATGATCATCGTCAGATCCGCATAACCGGTCAGCAAAATGCGTGTGGTCGAAGGATGACGCCGATGAATTTCCGCCAGCAAGGTGGCGCCATCCATAGTCGGCATGCGCGCATCGGTCATCACCAGGTCGATCGGTTGCTGCGCCATGACCTCCAGGGCCTGCTCGCCACTATTGGCCAGTATCACGTCGTAAGGCTGGCTACGCAGCAGACGGCGCAGACTGTTGAGGATCGATTCTTCATCATCGACCAGCAGCACTTTGGGCCTGTAGGCCGAAGTGGTCGCAGGTTGCTCATCCATGGCGTTACCTCATTTCAACACTGAGACAGTCATTCTTTGGGCAATCAAGGAAATATCCGCTATTTCCTGAGTTTGAACTACAGGCTAGCCGATTTTCACTCCATTCGAGGTCGAATTGATGTCATGCGTCCGGTGAACTCAGTGGAGCCAGTCTATGCTCAGGGTCTCGGATCCAATTTCTGTACCCGCATGCCCCATGATCAGGTAAGGATGCCACATGAACTCAACGCACATGACGGCCGTTTTCCTTGGTGCACACCGATGAAAGCGCTGCAGGAGCGTGCAAACCGACGAATTCTGATCGTTGATGACACCGCTTCGATTCATCAGGACTTTTACAAGATCCTCAGCCCGCAAGCGCTTGATGAGGACGCACTGAGCAGCGCCGAAGAGGCACTGTTCGGCTCTGCGGTGGCCGTTTCCTTCCAGAGCTTTGTGCTCGACTCGGCGTTTCAGGGCCTCGAAGCCCTGAGCAAGGTGGAGTCGGCGCTTGCCGACGACATGCCGTACGCCATGGCCTTCATCGATATGCGCATGCCACCCGGCTGGGATGGACTGGAAACCATCGAGCGCCTCTGGCAGGTCGACTCCAGGCTGCAAGTCGCGCTCTGCACCGCGTACTCCGATTACTCGTGGGAAGACATCGCCGAGCGTCTCAATCTGGGTGACCGACTGCTGATTCTGAAAAAACCCTTCGATGCGATCGAAATTCGTCAGATGGCCAGTGCGATGACGGTCAAATGGCAGATGACCGAAGACGCTGCACTGAAAATGAATCTACTGGAACAGGCTGTCGAGGAGCGCACCCGGGAATTGTCCGACGCCAATATCATTGTGCAGAACAGTCCGACCATCCTTTATCGCCTGCGCGGTGAGCCTTCGTTCCCGCTGATGTACATCTCCCACAACATCACCAAGTTCGGTCACGTCGCAGCCCAACTGGTAGCGTCGGCCAATTGGGCCAAGGAGCTGATTCATGCCGACGATCAGGAGAAAGTCGACGCCGCCATGGCTCGGGTACTGGACAGGCACGCCGCGGGCGCGTCCATCGAGTTCCGCCTGCGCACCGGCGACGGCGCCTGGCGATGGGTCGAGAACCGCTATATTCCGGTGCGCGATGGTGAAGGTCGGTTGCTGGAAGTCGAAGGAATCATCATCGACATCACTGAGCGCAAGGCCGCTGAGGAAAAGATCTCCCTGCTGGCGCGCACCGACGGGCTAACCGGCCTGGCCAACCGTGCCACCCTGATCGAGCGCCTGCACCAGGCCTTCGCCGCGGCCCGACGCGGTGCCACGCCCTTTGCGATGTTCTATCTGGATCTGGATCACTTCAAACGGATCAACGACACCCTCGGCCACCCCGTGGGTGATTTGTTGCTGCAAGAAGTCTCCCGGCGTATCAAGGCCTGTGTGCGCGAAAACGATGTCGTTGCGCGCCTGGGCGGCGACGAGTTCGCAATACTGCAGCTGGACATGGGCGACCCGACTCACTCCGCAGCCTTGGCGGCGAAGGTCCGCGATGCGCTGGTCCTGCCCTACTCGCTGGATGGCAACGACGTGCGAGTGTCTGTCAGCATCGGTATCAGCACCTACACGTCAGACAGCATTAGCGCCGATAACCTGCTGATCCAGGCTGATATGGCGCTGTACCGATCAAAGGAAAAGGGCCGCAACCAGTACCACTTCCACTCAGAGGAGATCAATCAGGAGGTGGTCGACCGGATGACCCTGGCCAACGATTTGAAACAGGCCATCGAACAGGGCGAGCTCGAACTGCACTATTTACCTGAAGTCGATCTGAGTTCGGGGAAAATCCTTGGCATGGAAGCCCAAGTGCGCTGGAACCACCCCGAGCGCGGCCTGTTGGAGGCTGATGTGTTCCTCCCTGCGGCCGAGAAAACCGGGACCATCATTGCCCTCGGGCATTGGATTCTGGACCAGGCCTGTCAGCAAATGCGCCAATGGCGCGACCAGGGCATGGCGCCACCGGTGATTGCGATCAAGCTCTCTTTGGCCCAGCTCAAGAGCGGCCCGGACTTGATCTATGACGTCCTCAGGACCACCGCCCGCTGGACTTTGTGCCCTTGGGATCTGCGGTTCGACGTCACTGAAGCGACCCTGGCCCAGACCAAATGGACCCATAACGATGTACTGCCACGCTTGCGGGAGCTTGGGGTGAAGATCGCCATTGACGATTTCGGCACCGAGTACTCCTCGTTCGACTACCTCAAGACCTACCAGGTCAACCATCTGAAGATTGCCCAGGCCTTCATCGACAGCGCCACGCGGGATCCGGCCAGCGCCACGACCCTGCGTGCCATCATCAATTTCGCCCGCGAAGTCGGTATCGGCATCATCGCCGAAGGCGTGGAAACCCAGGAGCAACGAACCTCACTGATGTCCACCGGCTCGCCGATGAATGCTCAGGGTTTCTACTTCAGCAAAGCGGTCAGCAGCCAGCAGGCGGTGCAACTGTTGATGGCCGGCAGCATCGTGCCGATGTCCCCTGCTGACATCTCGATTCCTGAGGTCGAGGACTCGGACTGCCCACCGGAGGCCACGCGATGAAGCCGTCTTTCGCCATTGCCAACCGACGCATTCTGATCATTGACGATACGCCGTCGATCCATGAGGACTTTCGCAAGATCCTGAGCCCTGCACCTGCGAGCGAACAGACCCTGGCCAGTACCGAAGAGGCCCTGTTCGGCACTGCACAGCCTGCACGCCCGACCTTCAGCCTCGACTCGGCCTACCAGGGCCAGGAGGCCTTGAAACTGGTCGAGCGCGCCCGGGCCGAAGGCCGGCCTTACGCCATGGCGTTCACCGACCTGCGCATGCCGCCCGGCTGGGACGGGCTGGAAACCATCGAGCACCTATGGAAGGTCGACCCTCATCTGCAGATCGCGCTGTGCACGGCGTATACCGACTATTCCTGGGAAGCGATGGCCGAACGCCTGGAGTTCAGCGACCAGTTACTGGTGCTGAAAAAACCCTTCGACAGCCTGGAAATACGCCAGATGGCCAGCGCGCTGACCTGGAAATGGCAGATGGCTCAGGATGCAGCGTTAAAAATGCTCAGCCTGGAGCGAACCATTGAGGACCGCGTCCAGGAGTTGCTGAAAGTCTCCCATCTGTTGCAGTACGACGTACTCACCGACCTGCCCAACAGCACCCTGCTTGGTGACCGGTTGACCCAATCCCTGGCGCTCTCCAGGCGCCATGACAAGCAACTGGCGGTGATGTTTCTAGGTCTGGATCGCTTCAAACGTATCAACAATGCGCTTGGGCATCCGATTGGCGATGAGATGCTAAAACGGGTTGGTCAGCGCCTGGTCGCGACCGTGCGCAAGTCCGACTCGGTGTTTCGCTACGGTTCCGACGAGTTCGTGGTGATCCTCGCTGACATTCATCATCCCCAGCAAACCAGGGGCATCGCCGAAAAACTCTTGAGCGCGGTGAGTACCCCCCAGCACATTGCCGGCCATGACTTGTGCGTCACCACCAGCTTGGGCATCAGCATTTATCCCGAGGATGGCTTCGATGCCTTGGCGCTAATCAAGAAAGCCGAAACTGCCATGCGCAACGTCAAGGACAGCGCGCCGAACGATTTCGGCTTCTTCATCGACGACATGAACCAGCGTGCCCGTGAACAACAAAACATCGAATCCGGTATCCGCCTCGCCCTGGAGCGCAAAGAGTTTGTCCTGCATTACCAGCCCAAGCTAGACCTTAGATCCGGCAAAGTGGTCGGTGCCGAAGCGCTGATTCGCTGGTGCAAACCCGGACACGGCTGGGTCTATCCGTCAGACTTCATTTCCATCGCCGAAGACAGCGGCCTGATCGTCCCGCTGAGCAAATGGGTGTTGGGCGAAGCCTGCCGGCAAGCCTGCGCCTGGCAGGCCGCCGGGCTGTCGCCGATCAGCATGTCGGTGAACGTTTCCGCCATCGATTTTCGTCAGCGCGGTTTTGTAGACGGCATTGTTCAAATACTGGCACAAACCGGTCTCGATCCGACCTTGCTCGAACTTGAGATCACCGAAAGCGTGCTGATGCAAAACGTCGACGCCACCGTGGAGACCCTGCGGGCCATCAAGGCGCTGGGGGTTCGGCTGACTATCGATGATTTCGGCACCGGCTACTCCAGCTTGAGTTACCTGCGACGGTTTCCCATCGACGTGTTGAAAATCGACCAGTCTTTTGTTCGCGGTCTGAGCAACGACAGCAATGACGCAGCCTTGGTCTGTGCCATCATCAGCCTGGGTAAAAGCCTCAACCTGAACATCATCGCCGAAGGCGTGGAAACCCTTGAGCAACTGGACTTCCTCAAGGCCCATCACTGCGAGGAAGGTCAGGGTTATTACTTCAGCGAAGCGATAGAGGCCCAGGCTTTCGCCCAGCTACTGACGAGGGGAGGACTGCAAGCGCCGCCTGACGAATAGACCAACACTTCGATTACTCAGGTTTAACGACACTCAGGCAACCTGCCAAGGAATCATCAGATGTCGCTACACGGACCCAGCCTGGTTTTCGCTCTGTTGCTCGGGGTTTGCCTGACAACGAGCGCCGCCCCACTCGACGAACCACTCAAACCACTGCCGCCGCCCCCTTACCAGGATCCCCAGCGTATAGAGCTGGGTCGACAGCTATTCAACGAGACACGCTTATCGGTCAATAACAGCCTGTCCTGTGCCAGTTGTCATCAGCTGGAAAAAGGTGGCGCCGATGACAAGCCGTTTTCCCTCGGCTTCGACGGCAATCCGGTGGCGGTCAACACCCCTAGCGTGTTAAACGCCAGCCTGAATTTCAAACAGTTCTGGAACGGTCGGGCCGATACCCTGGAAGCGCAGGCCCACGACGTCGTGCAAAGCCCCACCGAGATGGGCAACAACTGGAAAAACGTGGTCGAAACACTTTCCGCCGACCCGGCCTACCACTCGAGCTTCAGCGCGGCTTACCCGGACGGCGTAACAGCCGCCAACGTGCAGAATGCTCTGGCGACCTACGAACGCACCCTCTTGAGCAGCAACTCACGCTTCGACCAATACCTGCTCGGCAACACCGATATCCTGACGCTGGATGAAAAGTACGGTTACCAGCGTTTCAAGGATTACGGCTGTATCTCCTGCCATCAGGGGGTAAACATCGGTGGCAACATGTTTCAGAAGCTCGGTGTGATGGGTGACTACTTCCAGGCCCGAGGTCATCCGACCGAGTCCGATCTGGGGCGTTACCTGGTGACCCAGGATGAAGAGGACCGCAACGTCTTCAAGGTACCCAGCCTGCGTAATGTCGCGGTGACCGCCCCGTATTTCCACGATGCGTCGGCCAGGACACTCGAGGAAGCGCTCGATGTGATGTTCAAGTATCAGCTGGGACGCGTCCCTTCCGAGCAGGACAAGACCTTGATCATCCAGTTCCTCAAAACCCTGACCGGTGAATGGAAAGGCAAGCCGTTATGAAGGTATCCCGCAGCCTCAGCCAGATATTACTGACGGGGATGACCCTGCTGCTCGCCTCCACGCTGCTGTTCCTGTACCTCAAGTCCAGCTCCGATCAAACCCTGACCTATACCGAATCACGGGATCTGATCGCGCAGATAAAACAGCTGAACGCGCAGTGGGAAACTGAGGTGCTCAAGGCCAGAGTGGCTATCACCCACAACTATGACCCACTGGTTTCGCCGCTGACCGAGATGACCCGTCTTTGGGACCGGTTCGACACGATGGAGTCCAGCCATGGCCGCAATGACTCGGCACAATGGCAGACCAGCCATGACGCCTACCTGAATGCCATCAAGGAAAAAACCCGACTGGTGGAGCAGTTCAAATCCCACAACGCCGTGTTGCGTAACTCCCTGGCATTTCTGCCGACCGCCGAAGACGATATTCAGGGCCCGCTCGCCCGCCTCCAGGACAGTGACAAACTGCTGCTGCAAAACATCGCCACCGACACCTACGACCTATTGCTCAGCAGCCTTGAGTTCGCTCAAGTCACCTCCGATGACAAAGCCGCCGACATCCTGGTAGGCCTTAACAAACTCTCGGTGAACCAGGGGAGTCTTCCGGAGGAGTTCCGCGGCCCGGTGGAGATTCTGAGCAACCACATCGCGCTAATCCTTCGCGAACAGCCGGTGGTCAATTCCTTGCTGGAGAAAATCACTGTGATCCCGGTAGCCGAGCGCCTGGACGACATCACCAACCTGCTTAATCGAGACCAGCAACAGAACAATGCCACCAACCGCAAATACCACCTCTACATGCTGGTGTTCTCGACGCTGCTGGTCGTATTGCTGCTGTACCTGGCGATTCGCTTGTTGCGCAGTTTCGCGGTGATCAACCGCGTCAACAAGGACCTGCAAGCGGCCAATGAGAGCCTCGAACAACGGGTCGAAGAACGCACCCGTGAACTCAAAAACACCCAGAGCGAACTGCTGGATACCGCGCGTCAGGCCGGGATGGCCGAGATCGCGACCAACGTGTTGCATAACGTCGGCAATGTGCTCAACAGCGTAAATATCTCCGCTGACCTGGTCACCCGCAAACTGCGGACCAGCAAGGCCCTCGGGTTGGGCAAGGCCATGCAATTGATCAACGAACACTCGCACGACCTTGGCGAATTCATCACCCGGGACGAAAAAGGAAAGCTGTTGCCGGGGTACCTGAACCAATTGGTGGACGCCATCGCCGTCGAGCAACACAGCATCACTGACGAATTGACCCAGTTGAGCAAAAGCGTTGATCACATCAAAGACATCGTCGCCACCCAACAATCCTATGCCGGGGCCTCCAGCCTGGTGGAACCGCTGCACGTCAGTGACCTGCTCGAAGATGCCCTGCGCATGAACTCCGGCGCCCTGACCCGGCACCATGTAACGGTGGTCAAGGACTACAACGATGTGCCGCAGGTGATGGGCGATAAACACCGGTTGCTATTGATTCTGATCAACCTGATCAGCAACGCCAAATACGCGATGTCCGACCTCCGTGATCGGCCTCGGCAAATGACCTTGGGGGTGAAGGTCATCGACGACGCGACCTTGCAGGTGAGCGTCAAGGATGAAGGTGAGGGGATCGCGCCCGAAAACATGACGCGGATCTTTGCCCACGGTTTCACCACCCGCAAGGAGGGCCACGGGTTCGGCCTGCACAGCTGCGCCCTGGCCGCCATCGAGATGAACGGCCGCCTCACCGTCCACAGCGACGGCCAGGGCAAGGGCGCGCTGTTCACCTTGCAGATCCCCTTGATAACCGCAGCAGGTCAAGCATGAACAACCTGTCGAACCGACGCATTCTGCTGATTGATGACACGCCGTCGATCCATGAAGACTTTCGCAAGATCCTCACCCCACAAGCGGACCAAAACGCCGACCTGGACCTGATGGAAACTGCGTTGTTCGGCAGCGAGGCCAAGCGCACACGCACAGTGTTCGAACTGGATTCAGCCTACGGGGGTCAGGAAGGTCTGGGCAAACTCCTCGACGCCTCAAAGAACAATCGGCCTTACGCGCTGGCCTTCGTCGACATGCGCATGCCCGAGGGCTGGGATGGCGCGCAAACCATCGAACACTTGTGGGAAGAGGATCCGCGCCTGCAAGTGGTGGTCTGCACCGCCTATTCCGATTATTCCTGGGAAGAGCTGCTCGACCGCCTGCAGGCCCACGACCGGCTGCTGATTCTGAAAAAACCCTTCGACAATATCGAAGTTCAGCAGATGGCCAATACCCTCACCACCAAGTGGGAAATGACCGAGCGAGCGCAGATGCAGATGAGCCATCTGGAACAGATGGTCGAGCAATGGACCCAGGAGTTCAAACAGGCCAGCGCGGCCCTGCAACGGGAAACCGACGAACGTAAACAGCTGGAAGGCCAGCTGGTGCAATCAGAGAAACTGGCCTCCCTTGGCCAATTGGCGGCCGGCGTCGCCCATGAAATCAACAATCCCATCGGCTTCATTTCCTCCAACCTCGGCACGCTGAACGGCTACTTCAACCATTTGCAGGAAATGCTCGACGCCTATCGCAATGCCGAAGAAGCCATCAGTTCGAGCGAACTTCTTGAGCGCCTGAAAAGCCTGCGTGAGCGGATCGAACTGGACTTCCTCAAGGAAGACATTCCGTTGCTGATCAAGGAGTCCAAGGAAGGCATTGGCCGGGTCGGACAAATCGTCAAAGACTTGAAGGACTTCTCCCGGGTGGACTCCAACCAACAGTGGCAGTGGACCAATCTGCAGCTTGGGATCGACTCGACCCTGAACATCGTCGCCAACGAACTCAAGTACAAGGCCGACGTGATCAAGGAGTATCAGGAGCTTCCCGAGATCGAATGCCTGCCGTCACAGATCAATCAGGTGATCATGAACCTGATCGTCAACGCCGCTCAGGCCATAGGGCCTGAACGCGGCACGATTACCCTGCGCAATGGCATTGAAGGGGAAACCGTCTGGTTGGAAGTGGCAGATACTGGCTCAGGCATTGCGCCGGAGAGTTTGCAAAAAATCTTCGATCCTTTCTTCACCACCAAACCGATCGGGCAAGGGACCGGGCTGGGCCTGTCGCTGTCCTACGGCATTGTGAAAAAGCATCATGGGGATATTTCAGTGCGCAGTGAAGTCGGTGTGGGGACAACGTTTCGGGTTGAATTACCGGTTAGGCAGTCGACATTGAACGGCTGATCCTGGTGGAGGAGCCTCCCCGTCTTCCACGCCGCACAGTCGCACAGTCGCACAGAGAACAGCTGTAGGAACACGGCTTGCCGGCGATGGCGGCCTTGAGATCATCATCGCGAGCAAGCTCTGCTCCTACAAAAAATTATATATTCCAATGAGTTATTTTTAGTTCTATAAGAGTTGCCGTAGGCTCGGGCCGCGTTCGGACGATCTTTTTCTAACCAACAACTCGAACCCAAGGAAACCGTATGAGCCTGTCACTCCTGAGCCGCTACGCCTTCTTTGCCGTCTGCGTGATATTCACCCTCGCCAGCCTGCCATTTCTCGAAAACGACTGGCTCTGGCCGATCACCATTATCACCGGCCTGCTCAGCCTGCTGGGCTTGTTTGACCTATTGCAAAGCCCCCACGCAGTGCGCCGCAACTACCCGATCCTGGGCAATATCCGCTATCTGGTGGAAGGCATTCGCCCGGAAATCCGCCAATACCTGCTGGAATCCGACAGCGACGCCCTGCCCTTCTCCAGAGCCCAGCGCTCGCTGGTTTATTCGCGCGCCAAGAATGAAAGCGCCGACAAACCCTTCGGCACGCTGATCGACGTTTATCAGTCCGGCTTCGAATTCATCGGCCACTCCATGCGCCCGGCCCCCTTGAGCGACCCCAGCGGCTTTCGGGTGATCGTCGGCGGCCCGCAGTGCACCCAGCCGTACTCGGCGTCAGTGTTCAACATCTCAGCCATGAGCTTCGGTTCCCTAAGCGCAAACGCCATTCGCGCCCTCAACCAGGGTGCCAAACTCGGTAACTTCGCCCACGACACAGGCGAAGGCAGCATCAGCGCCTATCACCGGGAAAACGGCGGCGATCTGACGTGGGAACTCGGTAGCGGCTACTTCGGCTGCCGCACCGCGGACGGGCACTTCGACCCGCAACGCTTCGCCGCACAAGCGCAGACTCCACAAGTGCGGATGATCGAAATCAAGATGAGCCAGGGCGCCAAGCCCGGTCACGGCGGCATCCTGCCCAAGCACAAAGTGACCAAGGAAATCGCCGAAACCCGCGGCATCGTGATGGGCGAAGACTGCATCTCACCGTCACGGCATAGCGCGTTTTCCACCCCGATCGAACTGATGCACTTCATCGCGCAACTGCGTGAGCTGTCTGGCGGAAAACCGGTGGGCTTCAAGTTCTGCCTCGGCCACCCGTGGGAATTCATGGGTATCGCCAAGGCCATGCTGGAAACCGGCATCCTCCCGGACTTCATCGTGGTCGACGGCAAGGAAGGTGGCACTGGCGCAGCACCGGTAGAGTTCACCGACCATATCGGCGTACCAATGCGCGATGGCTTGCTGTTCGTCCACAACACCCTGGTGGGCCTGAACCTGCGGGACAAAATCAAACTCGGTGCCAGCGGCAAGATCGTCAGCGCCTTCGATATCGCCAGCGTGCTGGCCATCGGTGCCGACTGGGCCAACTCGGCGCGTGGCTTCATGTTCGCCATCGGCTGCATCCAGTCGCAGAGCTGCCACACCAACAAATGCCCAACCGGTGTCGCCACCCAAGACACCCTGCGCCAACGCGCCCTGGTGGTCCCGGACAAGGCCGAACGGGTCTTCAACTTCCACCGCAACACCCTCAAGGCCCTGGCCGAAATGCTCGCCGCCGCCGGCCTCGATCACCCGTCGCAACTCCAGGCCAAGCATTTGGTGCGGCGCATGTCAGCCACCGAGATCAAGTTGTTCTCACAGCTGCACGTGTTCCTCAAACCCGGCGAGTTGCTCACGGGTGAGGTAAACGGCGAGTTCTATTCGCGCATGTGGCAGATGGCGCGGGCAGACAGTTTTGAGCCCCATGAAGAAGTGGCGGCTTAAGGACAGGTTGAGCGCCGATCCTTTAACGGCATTGGCGCTCACTCAGACAATTCAAAGGACGAACCCTCATGTTGAAAGTGATCGCACAGGATTTTATCAAGCCCGAACATATTGAAACGGTACGGCCGTGGTACGCCGAGTTGGTTGAAAAGACCCGGCAGGAGCCCGATTGCATTGCCTATGACCTGTTCATCGATCAGAAAGACCCGGGGCACTTTATTTTTGTCGAGCAATGGCCAAACCAGGCCGCCCTGGACGCCCATTGCCAGTCGGAACATTTCAGAAGGCTCGTCCCGCAAATCAATCGCCATCAAGCGAAAGACTGTACGGTTTTGCTGATGGATGAGTTTTGACTCAAACTGCCCCTATCATTTTTTTTCGATACGTGGCGGCTCTTTCATGACAATAAAACCATAGTCACCGATCAGGTAGATATTATAGAACTTGCTATCCACCACCGGTGGATAGCCTCGATAACCTACCCGCGTCGCATTTCGACGCTCTCTTTCAGTGACCACATTTGTGATACCCACCCTGGGTAAATTCTCGGACAACATGTAAAAGTCCACATTCAAAATATAAGCCAGCACCGGCATCAATTCAAAAGCGCCTGTCGCATTCGACAGCCAATGATCGGAATAAGTAACCGACATATATATTCGCTTGGCTTCTCGCAGTCGCTGATTGGAGGCGATGTCGTGTTCAAGCGAAAACAGCGCACTGGCTCCGAATTCTTTCTGCACATTGAGAATCCGCCCATACGCATAGGACAGAGAAAGCATGCTCAGCAGAGGAACCGCTAGTAGAACACCCAGTCGCGGATGAATAGCCTCCAGCGATAGATGGCTCAAATAAAACAAAAACACCAACAACACTGCAAATCCCATTAAGGTTCTTGCGCCTTCATTGAAATCCCTGAAAACCAGAGCAGCGCCCGAAACGAGTAGCAACAGAGCCGGCAGAATCAGGAGGCACATCAAACTCAACATTGTTTTTTTCAGCGCACTCTCTTTTCGTTTAAATAGAGTGAGCCCGACGTGCACTGCCCCAGCGCCGGCGCACAGCACTACAGCCCAAAGCAACCAAAAATTTCCCTCATGGAAAAGCAGCGCAATTTTGTTCGTCAGGACCCCGATATTAGCTTCAATCTGAATAACTCCATTAGCGTCCCACTCCAGCAGCGCCAACCGTTCCTGACCAATAAATGGATAGGCAGCCAGATAGTAAACAACCCCACCCACTATCAACTGTGCAAATTTACACTTGACCAGCGAATATAACGACTCCCATGACGCCTTATTATTAACCCCTCTGACCAGTTCCACGCAACAGAGCCCAAGAAATACATTAAGGCTCAATTGGTACAGTGCCAACCCTATCGCTATCAACATGCCAGGTAACACTACTTGCAGCACCACAGACCTGGCTCGACATGTAATCGCATAAATAACAGCAACCAGGCTCAATGCCGTGGCAGGTCCATCGTATTGATAGGACAGGTTCTGCAGAAAAAACGGGCTATACCAAAGGGGTAATAGAACAAGACAGCATGAAACAGTGGGCTCTTTATAATAGTGCATTGTCAGGCTGGTCAAGGCCAGGGCAATGGCGAACGTTGCCATTAATAGGGGGAGTGGAAAAATATTTGGCGCACCCGACGAAAACGTCAAAACATTGTAAAACAGCTCGGTCAACAACCGCCCCTGACCTGCCCACGATGTTCCGGCAGCCAAAGACCGCCAGTTATCATCAATGTAATAGTAATCCGCCAAAATCAAAGGAAGTATATAAATAAAAGCGGCAATCAAAAAGAACACGAACACTTCTTGACCCAGCAGCTTCTTGTCCCAAAGCCCTGCCACCTTCATTCCAGTGCTCCTTTCTCAGCCCCGAACCTCACAGGAGCTTTCTATAGTCCAAGCCTGCTTTTACCGCCTATAACCTCTTTCACCACGTACCTCGGTCGATGCTTTGATTCGATGTAAATCCTGCCGACATACTCACCGAGTATGCCGATACCAATAAGCTGCACGCCGCCCAGAAAAAGAATGGCGGTCATCAATGAAGGATAGCCCGGCACACTGTTACCAAAGAAAATCTTGTCCAATACCATATAAATGGCAAAGAAGATCGCAAACAAGGAAATCCCGCTACCGACATAAGTCCACAACCGCAACGGCACCGTACTAAAAGACGTAACGCCTTCCAGTGCCAGGTTCCATAGTTTCCAACCGTTGAACTTGCTGGCTCCGGCCACTCGCTCGGCCCGTTCATACTCGATGACCACAGTATTGAAGCCCGCCCACGACAGGACGCCCTTCATAAATAGCTGATGCTCCGGCAGCGCCCGGATCACATCCACGACCTTGCGGTCCATCAACCGGAAATCACCCACGTTTTCTTCGATTTTGGTGTAGGCGATCCTGTTTATCAGGTGATAGAACAGTGCTGCACTATGCCGTTTCAGGTAGCCATCGGCGGCGCGACCACTGCGTTTGGCGAGAACCACATCAGCCCCGTTCATCCACTCCTGGATCAACAGAGGAATCACGCTGATCGGATCCTGCAGATCGACATCCATCGGAATCACGACGTCACCGCTGGCGTACTCGAGCCCGGCAAATAACGCGGGCTCCTTACCGAAGTTGCGCGAGAAATTGATCACCAGTACATCGTCATCGGCCAATGCGAGGGCTTTGGCCTGCTCAGCGGTCCGGTCTGCACTGCCGTCGTTGACGAAAACGATCTCGACCTCGTACTCACAGTCCGACAATTGCTGGCGGACAGCGTGATAAAACAGGTCAATTGCCTGTTCCTCATTGAACACCGGAACGACCAGCGAAACTTTCACGTCCCACACTCCCGAAAAATGAAGCATTTCGAGTAAAAAACCGCAGACCGTTTTTTGCGAACACTACTACGGCTTCAGACCAGCGCGGGCTATATCCAAGCTAGGCACCCTTGGCCTACTTGTCTACTTTCAGTTCTGCGAATAGACCAATGGGCAAAAACGCCATTCTGCCAACTCGCTTTAATTCGCGTTACGTGACCCTGTCCTTCGCTTCCGGCACCTGAGACATCCAGCAATATCCAGCCTTTGCAATTACCACCAAATCACGCCACCCTGCGCGCCGCCGATGTGCGGCACGCAACCTTTTGGTGCGTCCGCTACTCCTTTCTTAACATTCGCTCAAGAGCCCGCTGTAATGCTTAACGGACGCGACCCTCGCATCGACTTCTTTCGTGGTCTGGCGCTGATCTTCATTTTCTGGGATCACGTGCCACAAAATCCGCTCGCCCATTTCACTCTGCGCAATTTCGGTTTCAGCGACGCGGCGGAAATTTTCGTGTTTCTGGCAGGTTATGCAGCGGTACTGGCCTACGGCAAAATCGCCCTGCGGGAGGGTTATCTGATCGCCTGCGTGAAAATTCTGCGTCGCGCCTGGGTGCTGTACGTGGTGCATATCTTCTTGTTGGCGCTACTGATGGGTATCGTGTTTTTCGCCAACAGCCATGTGGAAACCCGCGATCTGGTACAGGAAATGGGTCTTCAGTATTTCCTGACCAATCCACAACAAGCATTGGTCGATGAGCTGTTGCTACGCTTCAAACCGAACCTGATGGATCCACTGCCGCTGTACATTCTGTTGTTGCTCGGTTTGCCGCTGGTGTTGCCGATGCTATTGCACAAGGCTGAATACGTGGTGGGGCTGTCGGTGGGGCTGTATCTGCTGGCGCCGTGGTTCCAGTGGAACCTGGCGGCTACGGAAGGCGGCGTGTGGTTCTTCAATCCGATGGCCTGGCAACTGCTGTTTATCCTCGGCGGTGCTGTGGCGATTCATGGGCAGCGGCCACGTGTGCCGCAAAGCCGTCTCTTGCCTCGCCAGCCGTTGTTTGTCGCAGCAGCGGTCTACCTGCTGATCACCGGATTGATCGCACTCTCGTGGAAATGGCCGGCGGTACATGACGCTTTCATGCCAAAAATGCTCGGCGAGTGGCTCTACCCGATCAGCAAGACCAACCTTTCTCCGACGCGTCTGCTGCACTTCCTCGCCCTCACCTACGTCACCGCAAAGCTGTTGCCGAGTAGCGGCTGGACACAAAACTGGTGGGCGCAGCAAAGCTGCCGCATGGGTCGTTATTCGCTGGAAGTGTTCTGTTTTGGCGTGCTGCTCGCGCCGCTGGCGGACATGCTCAACTCGTTGGCCGGGGATGCCTTGGCGATGCAGATATTCAGCGCCGTACTGGGGGTGGGATTGATGGCAGTGTTGGCGGCGTGGCTGGATTTGAATAAACGCTTGAACAGGCCGGTGCCTGTGGCGGCGATTTAAAGTCAAAAGATCGCAGGCTGCGATCTTTTGATCTTCGTGACTACAAATTACGAAGCCGAACGCACCGCACCCTGCAGTGCATTGGCCGGTTGCAGCTTGAACACGTAGAACACCACCGTCAGCAGCACCAGGAATGCCGGGCCGACATACAGGGCGATGCGAGTGTCCGGGAAGTAAGCCATCAGGCCCACCACCAGTACCAGGAACACCAGTGCCAGGTACGAGCTCACCGGGTACAGCCACATGCGGTATTTGAGACCCGCACGTTCAGCTGGGCTCAGGCCTTTGCGGAACTTGAGCTGTGCCAGCAGGATCATCACCCAGGTCCAGATTGCGCCGAAGGTGGCAATCGCGGTGACCCAAACGAAAACCTTCTCTGGCACCAGATAGTTGAGTAATACGCCCAGCAGCAAAGCACCAATGGACAGCAGCAATGCGCGACGTGGCACACCGTTGCTCGAGGTTTTGGCAAAGCCCGCCGGGGCCTGGCCATTTTGCGCCAGGCTGTAGAGCATCCGACCGGTGCTGAAGATGCCGCCGTTGCAGGACGACAGCGCTGCGGTGATCACCACGAAGTTGATGATCCCGGCAGCAGTCTTGATACCCAGACGCTCAAAGGTCATCACAAACGGACTGCCTTGGGTGCCGATTTCATTCCACGGGTAGATCGACAGGATCACGAACAGCGCGCCGACGTAGAACAGCAGAATGCGCCAGAACACCGAGCCGATTGCACTCGGAATAGTCTTTTGCGGGTTCTTCGCTTCACCGGCGGTCAGGCCGATCATCTCAACGCCCAGGTAGGCGAACATCACCATTTGCAGGGACATCAACACACCCTGGATGCCGTTAGGCATGAAACCGCCGTGGCTCCACAGGTTGGAAATCCCCAGCGCAACGCCGTCGTTGCCGAAGCCAAAAGCAATCACGCCGACGCCACCGACAACCATCGCGATGATGGTGACGATCTTGATCAGGGCGAACCAGAACTCGAACTCACCAAAGGCCTTGACCGCGATCAGGTTGATCGAGCCCATGCTCACCAATGCCGCCAGCGCCCAGATCCAGCGCGGCACCTCGGGGAACCAGACGCCCATGTACACCGCTACGGCGGTGATTTCCGCGACGCAGGTCACCAGCCACAGGAACCAGTAATTCCAACCGGTCAGGAAGCCCGCCAACGGGCCGAGGTAGTCTTGAGCGTAGCGGCTGAAAGAACCGGCTACCGGGTTATGCACGGCCATCTCGCCGAGGGCGCGCATGATCACCAGAATCGCCAGGCCGCCAATAATGTAGGACAGCATGATTGCCGGGCCGGCCATTTCGATGGCCTTGGCCGAGCCCAGGAACAGCCCGACACCGATACAGGCGCCGAGCGCCATCAAGCGAATATGCCGTTCGCCGAGTTCTCGTTTCAGCGGGCCGCCCTGAGCGGTCTCACCATGGGGCAGATGATTGCCAACTGGCATAGGGGTACAACCTCGTCTTGTTATTGGATATGAACCACCGAGTATTCGAAGTGCGGGCGGATAGCCTGTACTTGCTCAACCGGGCCGACCGTGTGAGTCGGCCAGCCTTGTAGGACAAAAACCTACGAGATCAGCGGGGCGTGCAGTATAAAAAGCTCTCATCAGGGCTTTTCACTATAAAAATAACTAGATTCAGCGAGAACTCGCGGCAAAATCCCCTCAGACGGAGGGGCATTCCCTGGATTTCTAACATCATCGTGCCTTCAATCTGGCGCTGAGTATTGCACAGCAATGGTGCGTCGTCATGCCCCTACCTACGGCGTATTTACCTGTTAAAAGGCTCTACTTCAATACTTTCAAGCCCAAAACCTCTGGACCCAAGCACCCATCCCTGTGGGACCGCGTCGCGCTCCAGTGGGAACATGCCCCCTCGCCACAAACGGTCATCGACCCCAGGATTCGTGACAGCCCGCTGGCCCTCACAAAAAGACCACAGACAACCTTCACAAACTTTTCACCGGTTCCAACCACCGTCTAAGCTTCAGACAAGTCCGATCAATCTGCGTGAATGGATCAGTCGACTATGGGCGCTTTGTGGCAAACCGATTCGAGTAAAACTGTGGTGCCTACTGACCGTGTGGATGAAGAGCCTTTACCAAAAAAACCTCGCCGTCGCTGGCACTGGTGGCGGCTTTTCTGGTTGTTGTTGCTGATTGCCTTGATTGTCCTGGGTTTCGCCGCCGCCAAGGAGATGCGCACCTCAAAAGTACAGGCCCGCGAGTTCAGCAAATTCGCTGCGGCGCTGAGTTATTCCATACAGCCCGGTGCCAGCGATTCGATTTTCTATCCAGGCGCAGGCCCATTCGACAAACGCCTGGGCTACAGCTCCCTGGGTGAATTCCTGCCGCGACTGCTCAAGCGCGACTATATGATCCAGTCGCAAACCCGCTTTTCCTCGGCACTGTTCGATTACAGCGAAAAAGGCTTCTTCGTGCCTTATGCGGAGAAAATCCAGGCCGGGTTGTCGATCACCGATTGCCGTGGTGCACCGCTTTACCAGTACCACTATCCGCAGCAACTCTATTCAAGCTTTGCGGCGATTCCACCGCTGGTGATACACAGCCTGCTGTTTATCGAAAACCGCGACTTGCTTGACCCTGAACAACCCTTGGCCAACCCGGCGGTGGACTGGCCGCGTTTTGGCAAAGCGGCGTGGTCGCAAGTGGCGAAACTGCTTCATCTACCCGGCCAGACAGCGGGCGGTAGCACCCTGGCCACGCAGCTCGAGAAGTATCGGCACTCTCCGGATGGGCTGACAGTGTCCGGGAGCGAAAAAATCCGTCAGATGATCTCCGCCAGCGTGCGCGCCTATCAAGATGGCCCTCAAACACTGGAAGCACGGCAAAATATCGTCCGCGACTACCTCAACAGCGTGCCGCTGTCAGCGGTGCCTGGCCATGGTGAAGTGCATGGCATGGCCGAGGGCTTGCGGGTCTGGTACGGCGCGGATTTCAATCAGATCAACCAACGTCTGGCCAGCACCGCCAGTGATCCACAGAGCCTGTCGCAACGTGGACTGGCCTTGCGTGAAGTGTTGTCGTTGATGATTGCTCAGCGTCGGCCGTCCCACTATCTGGCGCGTGGCCGCGATGAATTGGCGGAACTCACCGACAGTCATATCCGCCTGCTCGCGCAAAACGGCGTGATCGACGCGCCGTTGTCGGCCGCAGCCTTGGCCAGCAAAGTGACTTACCGCGACTGGCAGACACAACCGACCATCCAGCCGATTGAAACCAACAAGGGCATCAGCGTTGCCCGCAGTCGTCTGGCGGCGCTGCTCAACCGTCCGCTGTATGACCTGGACCGCCTCGACCTGTCGGCCACGAGCACCTTGCAAAGCGAGCTGCAAACCAAGGCCACCGAGTACCTCAAACATCTGGCCGACCCGGCTTTTGCAGCGCAAATGGGTTTGCTTGGCGAGCACCTGCTGACGCCCACCAGCACCACCCAAGTGCGCTACAGCTTCACCCTGTTCGAACTCACCCCCGACGGTTCGCGGGTTCGGGCACAGACCGACAGCACCGATCAGCCGTTCGACATCAACGAAGGCAGCAAGCTGGAACTGGGCTCCACCGCCAAGATGCGGGTGCTGACCACTTACCTGCAAATCATCTCCGAACTGCACGACCGCTATGGGGCAAAAACCCCGACGGAGCTTAAAAAAACCGAGGTTGCCGACCAGGACCGAATCACCCGTTGGGCGGTCGACTACCTGATCCAGAACACCGACCGCAGCCTGCCAAAAATGCTCGGTGCGGCCCTGGATCGCAAATACTCGGCAAGCCCCGGTGAAAGCTTTTTCACTGGCGGCGGGATGCACACGTTCCACAACTTTCGCAGCGAAGACAACGGCCGAAGCCCGACTTTGCGCGATGCCATACGCGAGTCGATCAACCTGCCGTTCATTCGGCTGATGCGAGACCTGGTGCGCTACAGCACTTACTCGGGGCCCAACAACAGCGCCCTGTTGCTCAAGGACGACGGCGACCCACGGCGGCAGGAGTACCTGGCCCAATTCGCCGACCGTGAGGGCACTTCGTTCCTGCTGCGTTTTTGGAAGAAGTACCAGAAAAAAGACACCCAGGCCCGCCTCGAGACTTTCCTCGACGGTATGCACCCGACGGCCATCCGTCTCGCTGCGGTGCACCGCTACCTCCTGCCGGAGGCCAGTCAGGAGAGCTTCAATAGCTTCGTGCGCTCGCATCTGAAAACCGCCAAAATCGACAAAAACTCCAAATCCGCCAAAGTCACTGAAAAGCTCACCGACGAACGCCTGGACAAGCTCTATAGAAGCTACGGCCCCGGTGCCTTTGACCTGCCGGATCAGGGCTTCATAGCCAAAGTTCACCCTCTGGACTTGTGGCTGATGGGGTATTTGCTGAACAACCCCGAGGCCAAGTTCAGCCAGATCGTGAAGGCCAGTGAGTTCGAACGTCAGGAAGTCTATAGCTGGCTGTTCAAGAGCAAACACAAGAGCGCTCGCGACAGCCGGATCCGCACCATGCTCGAGATCGAGGCGTTCCTCGATATCCATCAACGCTGGCAGAAAGTCGGCTACCCGTTTGATCACTTGGTACCGTCACTGGCCACTGCTATCGGCAGCTCCGGTGATCGCCCGGCGGCTCTGGCAGAGTTGATCGGCACCATCCTCAACGATGGTGTGCGGCTGCCGACCCTGCGCATCGACAGCCTGCACTTCGCCGCCAACACGCCCTACGAAACCCGGCTGATCAATGATCCGGACAAAGGTAAACGAGTGATGCCTTCGGAAGTCGCGACGGCGATGCGCGAAGCGTTGTCGCAAGTGGTGGATGCCGGCACCGCCAAGCGGGTCGCCGGTAGCTTCAAACTGGCCAACGGCACCCCATTGGCCATGGGCGGCAAGACCGGCACCGGTGATAACCGCATCGAGGCCTTCGGTTCCGGCGGGCGGGTTCTCAGTTCCAAATCGATCAACCGCACCGCAACCTTTGTGTTCTACATCGGTGAGCATCACTTTGGCACCTTGACCGCGTTCGTCCCGGGCGTATCGGCCCAAGCCTACAAGTTCACCTCGGCGTTGCCGGTGCAAGTGCTCAAGGGTATGGCGCCGATTCTCATGCCTTACCTGCAGCCGGGGAGCAACACGTTATGCCTGGGGACGGTGGTAGCGCGCTGAGGCCGGGTTGATCCGGCCCCCGCTATTGCGCTGCCTCGCCCAAACAGTATGGCGCCCCAAGCAGTCCGTGAACTCGATCAATTGATGTACCCAATCGAGGACTCACAGGTTTTCTGGGCAAGCCTGTTGAGATCCCTCAGTCAGAAGAAATACCCCACTTCCCCTCACATTCACTCAAAAGGTACCGCTGGTCTTACTTTCTTGCTTTTTCTTTAAGATATATCTTAAGTTATATCTAAACCCAATGAGAGAACGAGAAAATGAGAGAGCATCATCCCCATCGAGAGCATGGTGACGGCCACGACGGCTTCGAAAATCGCCCGGGACGTTTACGCGGTGGCCGCGGGCCGCGGGTCTTCGCCCCCGGTGATCTAAAACTGCTGTTGCTGGCGCTGATCGCCGAACAGCCGTGCCACGGCTACGATCTGATCCGCCAGATCGAAGGTCTGTTCGACGGCGCCTACAGCCCAAGCCCGGGCGTGATTTATCCGACCCTGACTTTTCTGGAAGAGAGCGAGCTGATTGCCGGCGACGCTGAAGGCGGAAAAAAACGTTACAGCGTGACCGATGCCGGACGTCTTTCTTTAAACGAGAAAGCGATTGCCCTGGATGGCGTGCGCACGCGCATCGATGTCAGCAAGCGCTCGTTGCGCGGACATGACCGCCCGGCAGAGATCGATGAAGCCGTGCACAACCTGCGCCATGCCCTGCAATTGCATCACGGACGCTGGAGCCCGGAAGAAATCCTGCGGGTTCGCGACCTGCTGAACAACACCGCCAAAGCGATCGTCGATGGTCCTGCCGTTCAACCTGCACAGGAGAAACCCGAATGACTGCAGTCAACGTGCAAACGATTCACCGTGTCAGCCATGAGATCAAACGCCGTCGCCTGGAAGTGTTGCGGGTTGTCGACCTGACCCCACGTATGCGCAGGATCACGCTCGGAGGGCCTGAGCTGGCCGGGTTCGTCAGCCTGGGCACCGATGACCATGTGAAGTTGCTGTTCCCACAGACGGCTGAAGAACACGCCGCGCTGGAAACCCTGGTGCTCGGTGCTGGCAAAGATGGCGGCCCGATGCCCACCATGCGCGACTACACGCCGCGACGCTATGACCTGGAAACCCTTGAGCTGGATATCGACTTTGTCCTGCACGGCGACGGCCCCGCCTCGACGTGGGCCGAGCAGGCCAAACCCGGTCAGTACCTGCACATTGCCGGGCCGCGCGGCTCGATGGTCGTGCCCGACATCTTCGACAGCTACCTGCTGATCGGCGACGAAACCGCCCTGCCCGCCATCGCCCGCCGTCTTGAAGGCCTGACAGTCAATCGCCGCGCATTGGTCGTGGTGGACGTCGAGAATGCAGCCGAACAGCAAACACTGGAAAGCGCTGCGCAGGTCGAGGTGATTTGGGTACTGCGCGAGGGCGGCAAGCAGGATTTGTTGAGCACCGTGCAGCAACTGCAAATGCCGACCGGCGAGTTATATGCGTGGGTGGCGACCGAGGCCAAGGTGTCCCGACAGATTCGCCGGGTGCTGCTGGATGAAAAGGGCTTGAATCAGGATCAGGTGAAAGCCGTGGGTTACTGGAAACTGGACGAAAACGACGAAGACTAATCACCCGACTGAGTGCCACAGCCTGTAGCAGCTGCCGAGCCCGCGAGGCTGCGTCCGGCCGCGGAGCGGTCGTAAAATCAGGCAACGCGTTCTTTTCGGTAAACCGCGACTGCATGATTTGCGAGGACTTCGGTCGAGCGCGACCCCGGCTCGAACGCAGCCTCGCAGGCTCGGCAGCTGCTACGGGAGTGAGAGCAGTTACTTATGCCCTCGCCACCGATCCACCCCAACCAGCACCAACGAAACCAGCACAAACCCCACCAATATCCCACCGGCATTGATAAACACCTGCAGGTAGCCCATGCGGGAAACATCGAGAAAGGGGTACTGGTACAGCCCCAGCGAATGCCCGCGCAGCAAGGCGTAGGCGAAGTACACCACCGGGTAGATCGCCCACAACCCAATGTGTTTCAGGCGCAGCGTCCCTTTGGGCACACACAGCCACCAATAGAGCAGAAACAGCAACGGCATCACGTCGTGCAGCAACTCGTCAGCCAGCAGTTGCCAGCCTTGCGGATGCCAGAGATGGCGCAACAACAGGCTGTAGGCCAGACCGACCACCACAATGCTCACCGCGATCCCACTGCTGACCCACGGCTGAAGAAAGAAATCCCGACCTTTCGACGCTCGCGTGTTCAGCGCATAGGTCAGCACCACTGCAACCAATGTGTTGGTAAACACCGTAAAAAAACTGAAGAAATTCACCAGCCCGCCCAGCAGGCTGGCCTCAGACGTCCAGCGAAAATAAAGGATCAGGTACTGCTGAATGGCTAGTCCCGACCAGCCCAACACTGCGGTCAACGCGATAAAACCACGCATCCTGCGTGAAGGCTGAGAGTGTCCGTTGTGCATCCCTATTCCCTAGATTGGGCGTTTTGTGCGCTGCAACTTCACGTACAAGCCTTCCACTTTCTCACGCGCCCATGGGGTTTTGCGCAGGAAGGTCAGGCTCGACTTGATGCTCGGATCGCTCTTGAAGCAGCGAATATCAATGCGTTCGGCCAGCCCCGACCATTCGTAGTGTTCAACCAGTGCGGTGAGGATCTGTTCCAGGGTCACGCCGTGCAGCGGGTCGTTATTCGGTGCAGTCATGCCAGGCCTTTGAGCGAAGAAAGAAAAGGAAGCCGCGCACCTTAGCCGAGGGCTTCGTTCGGTGGAAGGATTCTATGTGTTAGACAGTTAACTGTAGGTGAAGCAGAAAAGATCGCAGCCTATCGGCAGCTTCTACGGATTGCGTTCACACCTTGATAACGGATGTACCCGGTCTGTGTAGGAGCTGCCGATAGGCTGCGATCTTTTGACTATTACCAAATCCGAAATGATCCATGTCAATAAAAGCTCTTTCTCTCTAACAAGCGGCGCTTTATCCTTTCAGCACTAAAAGCTGAATCGCTTCATCTTCCTTTTTAAATCAGCGGCATGCCGTTCTCGATGACTATTGAATCGAGCGCGAGCGGCCTCTGTTTCTGCCCATTCCTAGAAAAAGATCAAGACGTCATCCATGCCCGAACTCCAGAAACTGCCAGACAGCGCTGTCCGACGCCCTATTGCCAGGAAAAAAGCCCTGAATCTGATTAGCGGCCTGACCGCATGCGGTCTTGCCACCTGCACTCAGGCGGCGCCAGCATTCGATAGCGATTCCCCCTGGATGCTCGGCGACTGGAACGGCACGCGCACTGAGCTGGCCGAAAAAGGCTACGACTTCAAAGTCGATTACACCGGCGAGATGGGCTCCAACCTGCACGGCGGCTACGACCACGACCGCACCGCGCGCTACAGCGACCAATTCGGCCTTGGCACGCACCTGGACCTGCAGAAGATACTCGGCTGGGACGATGCTGAATTTCAGCTGACCATCACCGAACGCAACGGCAACAACATCAGCAACGACCGGATCAACGATCCGCGGGTCGGCGGCTTCACCTCGGCTCAGGAAGTCTGGGGTCGTGGCCAGACTTGGCGGCTGACGCAGATGTGGTATCAGCAAAAATTCTTCGACCAGAAGCTCGATATCAAGGTCGGTCGTTTCGGTGAAGGCGAAGACTTCAACAGCTTCCCCTGCGACTTCCAGAACCTGGCGTTCTGCGGCTCTCAGGTCGGCAACTGGGTCGGTGGCATCTGGTACAACTGGCCAGTCAGCCAATGGGCGCTGCGGGTCAAATATCACCTGACGCCTGAGCTCTACGCGCAAGTCGGCGCTTATGAGCAGAACCCATCGAACCTGGATCGCGGCAACGGCTTCAAGCTCAGCGGCAGCGGCACCCAGGGTGCGGTTCTGCCGGTGGAGCTGGTGTGGACACCAACGCTCAACGGCCTGCCGGGCGAATATCGCGCCGGTTACTACTACAGCAGCGCCAACGCCACCGACGTCTACAAGGACAGCAACGGTCAGCCGGCAGCCCTGAGTGGCGAAGCTTATCGCAGTGCGTCGAGCAAGCACGGCGTCTGGCTGGGCGTGCAGCAACAGTTGACCAGCCGCGCCAGCGACCACTCGCGGGGCTTGAGTGTGTTCGCCAACGGCACGATGCACGACAAGAAGACCAACGCCATCGACAACTATGTCCAGGCCGGCGTCGTCTACAAAGGCCTGTTCGATGCCCGCAGCAAGGACGACATCGGCTTCGCCATGGCCAGGGTTCACGTTAACCCGGCCTACCGCAAAAACGCCGAGGCGACCAATCAGGCGCACGCGGTCTTCAACTACGACGACCCGACCTACCTGCCACCGCAAGACACCGAATACAGCGCCGAACTCTATTACGGCGTGCACCTGACCAACTGGCTGACCGTGCGCCCGAACCTGCAATACATCCGCCACCCCGGTGGTGTGAACGAGGTCGATGACGCGCTGATCGGCGGGATCAAAATGCAATCGTCGTTCTAACTAACGCTACAAAACCCTGTGGGAGCGGGCTTGCTCGCGAAAGCGGTGGGGCAGTCAACATTGATGTCGAAGCTGACGGCCCCTTCGCGAGCAAGCCCGCTCCCACAGGGATTGCATGAACCAAACAGTCTCTAACCAAGTGTCACTTTTCTAACTGAAACCTGCCCGTGCCTGATCGTCATCTACAGTGAACATGCGCGGGACTACTTAAAACGTCACGGAGAACCACACTATGAGCACTGATGGTGCTTTCAGTCGAAGCCGTCTGCTACCGAGCCTGCTCGGTATCCTGCTGCTGCTAATGGGCCTGGCCTTGCTGGCCGGGGGGATCAAGCTGAGCATGCTCGGCGGCTCGCTGTACTACTTGCTGGCCGGTATCGGCCTGGTGCTGACCGGGATTTTGCTGCTCGCTGCTCGCCGTGCCGCTTTGGGCCTGTATGCACTGGTGCTGTTCGCCAGCACCGTGTGGGCCTTGTGGGAAGTCGGCCTGGACTGGTGGCAATTAGTGCCGCGTCTGTCGCTGTGGTTCGCCCTTGGCGTGGTCCTGCTGTTACCGTGGTTCCGCCGTCCGTTGCTGCGCAATGGCGCCGCCCCGCTGGGTACTGGTGCGCTGAGCGTGGCCGTGGTCCTGGCCGGTGCCGCCGCCATTGGCAGCCAGTTCACCCATCCGGGTGAAATCATGGGCGAGTTGGGCCGCGACAGTGCCGACATGACCAGCACCGCGCCATCAATCCCCGAAGGCGACTGGCAGGCCTATGGCCGCACCGAATTTGGCGACCGTTACTCGCCGCTGCGCCAGATCACCCCGACCAACGTCGGCAAGCTGCAGGAAGCCTGGCGTATCCGCACCGGCGACTTGCCGACCGCCGATGACCCGGTGGAGCTGACCAACGAGAACACCCCGCTGAAGGTCAACGGCATGCTCTATGCCTGCACCGCCCACAGCAAAGTACTGGCTCTGGACCCGGACACCGGCAAGGAAATCTGGCGTTTCGACCCGCAGATCAAGAGCCCGGTGGGCTTCAAGGGCTTCGCCCACATGACCTGCCGTGGCGTCTCTTACTACGACGAGAACGCCTACGCCAAGGCTGAAAACGGCTCGGCCGCGACAATCTCCGAAGCAGGCAAAGTCGTTGCCCAGGCCTGCCCGCGTCGTCTCTACCTGCCCACCGCCGATGCTCGCCTGATCGCAATCAACGCCGAAACCGGCAAGCTCTGCGAAGGCTTCGGCAATCACGGCGTGGTTGACCTGACCCAAGGTATCGGCCCGTTCACCCCCGGTGGCTACTACGCCACCTCACCAGCGGCGATCACCCGTGATCTGGTGATCATGGGCGGTCACGTCACCGACAACGAGTCGACCAACGAGCCTTCAGGCGTGATCCGCGCCTTCGACATACACGACGGTCACCTGGTCTGGAACTGGGACAGCGGCAACCCGGAGGCTACCGAGCCTTTGGCTCCGGGCAAGATCTACACCCGCAACTCGCCGAACATGTGGTCGCTGGCCAGCGTCGACGAGAAACTGGGCATGGTTTACCTGCCGCTGGGCAACCAGATGCCTGACCAGTGGGGCGCAGACCGCACGCCGGGCGCTGAAAAATTCAGCGCTGGCCTGGTTGCTCTGGACCTGGCCACCGGCAAGGTGCGCTGGAACTACCAGTTCACCCATCATGACCTGTGGGACATGGACGTCGGCAGCCAGCCGACCCTGCTCGACCTGAAGACCGCCGACGGCGTCAAGCCGGCGCTGATCGCACCAACCAAGCAGGGCAGCCTGTATGTACTCGACCGTCGCGATGGCAAACCGATCGTGCCGATTCGCGAAATTCCGGTACCGCAAGGCGCGGTCACCGGCGACCATAGCGCCCCGACCCAGGCGCGCTCGGACCTCAACCTGCTCGGCCCCGATCTGACCGAGAAGGCCATGTGGGGCGCCAGTCCGTTCGACCAGATGCTCTGCCGCATCCAGTTCAAGCAACTGCGCTACGAAGGCCAGTACACCCCGCCGTCGTTGCAGGGCAGCTTGATCTATCCGGGTAACGTCGGGGTGTTCAATTGGGGCAGCGTGTCGATCGACCCGGTTCGCCAGTTGATGTTCACCAGCCCGAACTACATGGCGTTCGTCTCGAAACTGATTCCCCAGGCAGAAGTGGCTGCCGGTAGCAAGCGCGAGAGTGAGACCTCTGGCATACAACCCAACACCGGCGCGCCGTACGCGGTGACCATGCACCCGTTCATGTCGCCGTTCGGCGTACCGTGCCAGGCTCCGGCGTGGGGCTATGTAGCCGGTATCGACCTGACCATCAACAAAGTGGTCTGGAAGCGCAAGAACGGCACCAGCCGCGACAGCTCGCCGCTCCCCTTCGGCCTGCCTATCGGCGTGCCAAGCATGGGCGGCTCAATTGTCACCGCCGGTGGCGTGGGCTTCCTCAGCGGCACCCTGGACCAATACCTGCGCGCCTATGACGTCAACAGCGGCAAGGAACTGTGGAAATCGCGCCTGCCGGCCGGCGGCCAAGCCACACCGATGACCTACACCGGCAAGGACGGCAAACAGTACGTGCTGCTCGTCGTCGGTGGCCACGGCTCCTTGGGCACCAAAATGGGCGACTATGTGATCGCTTACAAACTGGCGGAATAAGCGCTAGCGGCAGTAATGAAAAAGGCGACTCCCGAAAGGTAGTCGCCTTTTTTGTGGGGAGGATACAAATCCCATAACACTGGCTATTAGCGCTGGCTTTGCTTTTGATTCGGCTTCTGATCCACCTGCCCCTTCGGAAGGCCGAGTGCAGGTGTTCATCAGGGGGTTGGCGCGCAGCGCCGTTCGGCGAAGCCGGACACATCGAGAGGAGGTCGTCGCGAAGCAGACCGTAGGCGATGCCCCCTGATGGATACCGAAGCAAGGGAACCCCGAGCCTAAGCGAGGGGCCGTACGCTCGGGGCGAGCGTTTTTTGCTTCCTTTTTTCGGCGCTTGTAAAAAAGGGAGTTGCCGTAAGGGCGAAACCGCCAGCCGCCATCACGACAAAAACGGATATGTACGCCATCAAAAGGTAAGTCGGCTGCAAGTCCGCCATCGCAGGCAAGCCAGCTCCCACAGTTAATCGGTGTACATCCCACAAAACTGCATCGGCTTTCAGGCCGCCATCGCGAGCAAGCTCGGCTCCTACAGCTGGGCGAAGACCTGTCCACAACCTGAATACACCTTATGAAATATCCGCTAACAACCTCTCACCATTGAAACCACTGTTCACCTGCCCCATCTAACCTCCATACCCAATGCGCAGGTGCCCCATGAGCGACCAGCAAGAATTCCCGGAAGATCCGAGCGACTACGCCGATCCAGAAAACGCCGAACACCACACGACGGGCACCGGTCTGGCCCTCCCCGGGCAGAATCTACCGGACAAGGTCTACATCATCCCGATCCACAATCGGCCGTTCTTCCCGGCGCAAGTGCTGCCGGTGATCGTCAACGAAGAGCCCTGGGCCGAAACCCTTGATCTGGTGAGCAAATCCGATCATCACTCCCTGGCGCTGTTCTACATGGACACCCCGCAGGAAGACCCACGGCATTTCGACACTTCGAGCCTGCCGCTCTACGGCACGCTGGTGAAGGTCCATCACGCCAGCCGCGAAAACGGCAAACTGCAATTCGTTGCCCAGGGCCTGACTCGCGTGCGCATTCGCACCTGGCTCAAGCATCATCGCCCACCGTATCTGGTGGAAGTCGAATACCCGCATCAACCGAGTGAGCCGACCGACGAGGTCAAGGCTTACGGCATGGCGCTGATCAACGCGATCAAGGAACTCCTGCCGCTCAACCCGCTGTACAGCGAAGAGCTGAAGAATTACCTCAACCGCTTTAGCCCCAACGACCCGTCGCCGCTGACCGACTTCGCCGCCGCACTGACCTCGGCCACCGGCAACGATCTGCAAGAAGTGCTCGACTGCGTGCCGATGCTCAAGCGCATGGAAAAAGTCCTGCCGATGCTGCGCAAGGAAGTCGAAGTCGCGCGGTTGCAGAAAGAAATCTCTGCCGAAGTGAACCGCAAGATCGGCGAGCACCAACGCGAGTTCTTCCTCAAGGAACAACTTAAGGTCATCCAGCAGGAGCTAGGCCTGACCAAGGACGACCGCAGCGCCGACATTGAACAATTCGAGCAGCGGTTGGTGGGTAAAGTCCTGCCGCCTCAGGCGCAAAAGCGTGTCGAAGAGGAAATGAACAAGTTGTCGATCCTCGAAACCGGCTCGCCGGAATACGCGGTGACCCGCAACTATCTGGAGTGGGCGACGGCGGTGCCGTGGGGCGTGTATGGCGAGGACAAACTCGACCTCAAATACGCGCGCAAAGTGCTCGACCAGCACCACGCCGGGCTCGGCGACATCAAGACCCGGATCCTCGAATTCCTCGCGGTCGGCGCCTACAAAGGCGAGATCAGCGGTTCCATCGTGCTGCTGGTGGGCCCGCCGGGTGTGGGCAAGACCAGCGTTGGCAAGTCCATCGCCGAATCCCTCGGCAGACCGTTCTATCGCTTCAGCGTCGGCGGCATGCGTGATGAGGCGGAGATCAAAGGCCATCGCCGGACCTACATCGGCGCCCAACCGGGCAAACTGGTGCAGGCACTTAAAGAAGTCGAAGTGATGAACCCGGTGATCATGCTCGACGAGATCGACAAGATGGGCCAGAGCTACCAGGGCGACCCGGCCTCGGCGCTGCTGGAAACCCTAGATCCGGAACAGAACGTCGAATTTCTCGACCACTACCTGGACCTGCGTCTGGACCTGTCGAAAGTGCTGTTCGTCTGCACTGCCAACACCCTGGACTCGATTCCCGGTCCGCTGCTTGACCGTATGGAAGTGATTCGCCTGTCCGGCTATATCACTGAAGAAAAGATCGCCATCGCCAAGCGTCACCTGTGGCCCAAACAGCTGGAAAAGGCCGGCGTATCCAAAGGCAGCCTGTCCATCAGCGACAGCGCCCTGCGCGCGGTAATCGACGGTTATGCACGCGAGGCTGGGGTGCGGCAGCTGGAAAAACAGCTGGGCAAACTGGTGCGCAAATCGGTGATGAAGTTGATCGACGAGCCGAACGCGGTGATCAAGATCGGCAACAAGGACCTGGAAGCCTCCCTCGGCATGCCAGTGTTCCGCAATGAGCAAGTGCTCAGTGGCACCGGGGTGATCACCGGGCTGGCGTGGACCAGCATGGGCGGCGCGACTCTGCCGATCGAAGCGACGCGAATTCACACGCTTAATCGCGGCTTCAAACTCACCGGGCAACTGGGTGACGTGATGAAGGAGTCAGCCGAGATCGCCTATAGCTACATCAGCTCCAACCTCAAGCAGTTCGGCGGTGATGCGAAGTTCTTCGACGAAGCCTTCGTCCATCTGCACGTACCGGAAGGCGCCACACCGAAAGACGGCCCAAGCGCTGGAGTGACCATGGCCAGTGCACTGCTGTCGCTGGCGCGCAACCAACCACCGAAAAAAGGTGTGGCCATGACCGGCGAACTGACCCTGACCGGCCATGTACTGCCGATCGGCGGCGTGCGCGAGAAGGTCATCGCGGCGCGACGGCAGAAAATCCATGAATTGATCCTGCCGGAACCCAACCGCGGCAACTTTGAAGAACTGCCGGACTACCTCAAGGAAGGGATTACCGTGCACTTCGCCAAACGGTTTGCGGATGTGGCGAAGGTGTTGTTCTGACAGATCAGCGGTGCCTGGGCTGACGCTATCGCGAGCAAGCTCGCTCCTACATGGATTGCGTTAACCCTGTAGGAGCGAGCTTGCTCGCGATGACGTCATAACTACCGACGATGAACCGTCGCCCGTCCCGCTCGTCACACTTTGTCTCATCTTCGGTTATGCTCGCCGTTCGTCGTGTATGACCGGAGCTTCCTGACCCATGTCCCCCACCCGTCTGCTTCTCCCCCTCAGCCTCGCACTGCTCGCCGCCTGCGCCAGCCAACCCAAGCAGAACGTCACTGTGGATAAACAGAGCGAGTGCCCTGTGCAGTTGAAGACCGGGCAGAACCTGATCCTGACGCTGCCGAGCAATCCGACCACAGGCTATCGCTGGGCGATTCAGGATTCGGCCGGGGGCGTTCTGCGCAGCCTCAGCCCTGAGGTTTACAGCAATCCGCAAGACACCGGACTGGTAGGCAGTGCCGGGCAGTCGACCTGGCGCTTTCAGACCTTCGCAGCCGGTAACGGTCGCTTGCGTCTGACTTATTCACAGCCATGGGCACCGGAAGTGCCGCCGGTGGAAACCTTCGACTGCCCGATTTCGGTTAACTAATCATGGGCTGGCTGATCCTTGCGCTGATGGGCGCGGTGACCTTCATCTACGGGTTGAGCGTTCATGCCGAACTGCTGTGCCTGCTGGTCAAGCCGTTGCCGGTGCTGGCGTTGCTCGGTTGGTTGCACGATGCACCACCCAACGACTATCGACGCTGGATCAGCCTGGGCTTGCTGTTTTCCCTGCTCGGTGATGTGCTGCTGGCGTGGCCCGGGGATTTGTTCATATTCGGCCTCGGGGCGTTTTTAATCGCCCACCTGGCCTATCTGAAAGCGTATGTGAGTGACTGCCGTCGGCTGGCGCTATTGCCGCTGTTGCTGGCGCTCGGTGTCGGGGCGGTGTTGCTGGGAGTCCTGATTTCACATGGACTTGGCCCGTTGCTGATTCCGGTGATTATTTACGGTTTGGCCATCAGCGCCATGCTCTGGAGAGCACTGGCACGCTTGGGCAGCGATGTGCCCAAGCGTTCGGCGTTGCTCGCGGCCGGCGGTGCCGTGGCGTTTGTGTTCTCAGACAGTGTGATTGGCATCAGCCGCTTTGTGGTGGCCTTCGAGGCCGCGCCGTACCTGATCATCCTCAGCTACTGGCTAGGGCAATGGGGGATAGCGGCGTCGGCGTTTGCGCAAAAACCGCGCTGAATGTAGATCGGATACCCCGGCGCTTTATCAGACAGACCGCGCATCCCCTCGCCAAGTTGGCTAAAATGCCGACCTTTTCCACCTATACCGCTGGAACCGCCGTGAGCAAAGAACCCGATCGCCTTTTCGCCCAGCCCCTGCCTCAGGTGCCGGACTTCGCCTTCAATGAGGACGTGGTGCGGGTATTCCCGGACATGATCAAGCGTTCGGTGCCGGGTTATCCGACCATTGTCGAGAATCTGGGTGTACTCGCGGCGCAATTCGCCCAACCCAACAGTGTGCTGTACGACCTGGGTTCTTCCCTCGGTGCCGTGACCCAGGCCTTGCGCCGTCACGTGCGCACCGACGGTTGCCGGGTGATCGCTGTGGATAACTCGGCGGCGATGGTCGAGCGTTGCCGCGAATACCTCAACGGCCAGGACTCGATGTTCCAGGAGCTGCTGCCGGTAGAAGTGATCGAGGGGGATATCCTCGCCCTGGAGTTCCAACCAGCCTCGGTGGTGGCGTTGAACTTCACTCTGCAATTCATTGCCCCTGAACAGCGCCTGGCGCTGCTGAGCCGTATTCGCCAGTCCTTGTTACCAGGTGGCGCGCTGATTCTCTCGGAGAAACTGCGTTTCGTTGACGCCCAGGAGCACGCGCTGCTCACCGACCTGCATATCGCCTTCAAACGCGCCAACGGCTACAGCGAACTGGAAATCGCCCAGAAGCGCAGCGCCATCGAAAACGTAATGAAACCCGATAGCCTCGAAGAACACCGCGAACGCCTGCTGGCGGCCGGGTTCTCGAAAGTCGTGCCGTGGTTCCAGTGTCTTAACTTTGCCTCGTTGATTGCCTTGCCATGATTGATCTGTCCCCCCTCGCCCGTCGTCTGGCCGGCACACCGTTGGCTGAATGGGCCAACAGCCTGCAAGCGCAACTCGACACCAAAATGGAAAAGGGTCACGGCGACCTGGAGCGCTGGCAGAGTGCGCTGGATGCCCTGCCGAAGATCATGCCGAGCCAGATCGACTTGCTCAGCGGTTTGACCCTTGATACCGACTGCGATGATGAAACCCGCGCGCAGATGCGCACCGCGCTGATGGGCCTGTCGCCGTGGCGAAAAGGTCCCTTTGACCTGTTCGGGGTGCACGTCGACACCGAATGGCGCTCGGACTGGAAGTGGTCACGGGTCGCCCCGCATCTGGACCTCAAGGGTAAACGGGTGCTGGATGTCGGTTGCGGCAACGGCTACTACATGTGGCGCATGCTCGGTGCCGGTGCCGACAGCGTGATCGGTGTCGATCCGAACTGGCTGTTCTTCTGTCAATTCCAGGCGGTGCAGCGTTACTTGTCGGAACCGTCGGCGTGGCATCTGCCCTTTCCCTTCGAAGACCTGCCGCCGAACCTGGAAGGCTTCGACATGGTGTTTTCCATGGGCGTGTTCTACCACCGTCGCTCGCCAATCGAGCATTTGCTGGCGCTCAAAGACTGCCTGGTGAAGGGCGGCGAACTGGTGCTGGAGACGTTGGTGGTGGAAGGCGACGTGCATCACGTGCTGGTGCCGGAAGACCGCTACGCACAGATGCGCAACGTCTGGTTCCTGCCGTCGGTGCCGGCACTGATGCTATGGCTGCGCCGCGCCGGGTTCAGCGATGTGCGGTGCGTGGATGTCAGCGTGACCAGCGTCGAGGAACAACGCGCAACTGAGTGGATGAAGTTTCAGTCGCTGAGCGATTACCTTGATCCCGACGATCACAGCAAGACCATTGAAGGTCTGCCAGCGCCGATGCGCGCGGTGATTGTGGCCCGCAAATAACCCCCCGATCCCACACTACCAATAGAGATCCCCTGTGGGAGCGAGCCTGCTCGCGAAAGCGGACTGACATTCAACATCGATGTTGGATGTTATGGCCTCTTCGCGAGCAGGCTCGCTCCCACATTTGTTTGGTGTTTACTCAGTAGGTTTCGCCCTACGCGCCTTGAAAAACTCGCTCAACACCGTTCCACATTCTTCGGCCAGGACTCCGCCTTCGAACAACACCCGGTGGTTGAGAAAGCCCTGACTGAAGAACTGGCCCTGGCTTTGCACGATCCCGGCTTTGGGCTCCAGCGCGCCATACACCACCCGTGCAATCCGCGAATGCACGATCAAACCGGCGCACATGCTGCACGGTTCAAGCGTCACGTACAGCGTGCTGCCCGGCAGACGGTAATTGCTCGCAGCCTGCGCCGCAGCGCGGATCGCGACCATCTCGGCGTGTGCGCTGGGGTCGCTGCCACTGATCGGGCAGTTGAAGCCGCGACCGATGATTTCACCGTCCTGCACCAGCACCGCGCCCACCGGCACTTCGCCCAGAGCGGCGCCTTGGGCGGCCAGGGCCAGGGCTTCGCGCATGAAGTCCTGGTCGCGGCTGCGGTCAATGATGTGCGGTTGACGCATCTGGCGCATCAGGAAACCTCGATGGCGGCCATCAGGCCGGTTTCCATATGGTCGATCACATGGCAGTGGAACATCCACACCCCCGGATTATCCGCCACCAACGCGACGCGAGCGCGCTCGTTTTTACCCAGCAGGTAGGTGTCGGTGAAGTACGGGATGATCTTCTTGCGGTTCGAGGCGATGACCTTGAAGCTCATGCCGTGCAAGTGAACCGGATGCTGGTACTGAGTCATGTTCTTCAATTCGAAAATGTAGCTTTTGCCCTTTTTGAGTGTGGCAATCGGGCGGTCGGCGCAGGTTTTGTCGGTGATATCCCAAGCCTTGCCATTGATCTGCCACAGGCTTGGCGGTTTGCCATTGTCCACGTTCACCGAGACCGAGCCAACCCATTCAAAGTTGAAGTTGAGTTTCTCGGCGTTGGCGATGTCCGGTTCGGAGATCGGGTTGGCCGGCAGCGCCGGTGGCCACTCGGTCGGCGCATCGGTGTTGACCACCGAACGGAAAGTGCCGAGACGTACCGGGCCGTTGCGCAGGGACAGTTCTTCACCGGCTGGCGGTGCCTTGATCGCCAGGCAGATGCGCATGCCAGGACCCAGCCAATATTCCTTGCCCAGTGGACGCGGCGCGATGGGGTTGCCGTCCAACGCGTAGATCTGTGCTTCGACGCCGGGGATGTTGATCCGATAGGTCAGGGTGTTGTCGAGGTTGAGCAAACGCACCCGGGTGATCTGCCCGGCTGGCAGGTCGACCACCGCTTGCGATACGCCGTTGATGGTCGACAGTCGCCCGGCCGTGCCACCGCGAGCGGCTTCACGAGGAATGCTGAACGCCACGAAGGCGCCTTCTTCATCGACGTGCCAACTCTTCAGGCTCAGGGTTTGCTCGTACTTGAAACCAGTGGGCTCGCGTTCTTCGATGATCAGCGGCCCGACCAGCCCGCGACCCAACTCCTCGCTGCTGTTCACATGAGGGTGATACCAGTAGCTGCCGGCGTCCGGCACACGGAATTTGTAGTCAAAATATTCGCCGGGCAAGACCGGCAGTTGCGAAACGTAGGGTACGCCGTCCATTTCCAGCGGCAGGCGAATGCCGTGCCAATGGATGGTGGTGGCGACCGGCAGATGGTTGATGAAGCGCACCCGCAGCCACTCTCCCTGACGCACCCGTAATTCGGTGCCTGGTGCCGAGGGACCAAAAGCCCAGGCCTCGGTTTTGTGCCCGGCTACCAGCTCGACATCCAGGGGGGCGGCAATCAGCTCGTAATCGTGACCTGCGTCAGCGTCGGCCATCTTCCCCAGCCAGTAGCGCGACGCGCCACCCACCCCGACTCCAACCACCACAAGACCGGCCAAACCACCGAGTATTTGTCGACGGGTAAAGGACATTGACTCAACTACCTCACGTATCAGCAGCAGGCCTTGGCCCGCAAAAGGCGAATACGATACACCCGCAGTTGAGAAACAGTAAGCGTGACGCGGCGACTGGCCGCAGAGGGCCCCGTAGCAGCTGCCGAGCCCGCGAGGCTGCGTTCGGCTGCGCAGCAGTCGTAATCCGGCACATGCGGCGCATATGAAAGATCGCAGTGGATGGTCTTGCGACCGCTTCGCGCTCGAACGCAGCCTCGCGGGCTCGGCAGCTGCTGCAGGAGCTTGGTCAATTCGACTGCGGGTTTAGCCCGATCAAATGCACCACCCCACCCGCCAACATCATCACCCCCGGCACACCGGCCGCACGCAAGGCCACCGGGTCCAACTGCGCATCATCGTGCAGTTCCACCCGCACCCGCGTCAGGGCGATGCATTGTTGGGACTTGAGGTTATTCGCACCGCCCAATGCGTCCAGCACTGCTGGCTCCAACGATGAAACACCTTGCGGTTGAACAACCGTTTTGGGCTGATCCACCACCAGATCCGGCGTCAGGGCTTTCCAGAACGCCCGCTGCAATTTCTCGAACATGTTCAGTTCTCCAAAACCAATGAGGCGACGACCGCCGACTGTTGATGCTGGTGCAAGGCTTCACGCACCTGCTCAGCACTTTCCAGGCTCAGAACATGTTGTGCGATGACCTGGCAATCCCTCAGATCCACCTCGCGGATCGTCGCTTTGATCGCCGGAATCAACGGCACGCTGACCGACAGTTCATCCACCCCCAGTCCCAGCAATAGCGGCACCGCCAGGGTCTCGGAAGCCAACGCCCCGCACACGCCGACCCACTTGCCATGGGCATGGGCGGCTTTCACGGTGCTGGCGATCAAACGCAGCACTGCCGGATGGAGGCTGTCAGCCTGGCTGGCTAACCGCGGATGATCACGGTCCATGGCCAGGGTGTATTGGGTCAGGTCGTTGGTGCCAATGGAGAAGAAATCCACTTCGGGGGCGAACAGATCAGCCATCAACGCCGCCGCCGGAACCTCGATCATGATGCCCAGCTTCGGCAATGCCTTGAGTCCCTGTGTCAGCGCTTCCTCTTCGAGCATCTGCCGCGCCTGACGCAGTTCGGACAGCTGCGTGACCATCGGCAGCATGATGTGCAAACGGGTTAACCCGGCGCAGGTCAGAATCGCCCGGAACTGCTCACGCAACAGCTCAGGACGCTCCAGGCACAGGCGAATCCCGCGCATGCCCAGGAATGGATTGGCCTCGCTGTCCATCGGCACATAGGCCAGCGGTTTGTCGCCACCGACGTCCAGGGTGCGCACCACCAGATTGCGCTCAGGCCCCAACACGCGGGCAATGGCACTGTAGGTGGCCGCTTGCTCGTCATGGCTCGGTGCGCTGTTACGCTCCAGATAGAGAAACTCCGAACGCAGCAGACCGACGCCCTCACCACCCAATGTCATCGCCTGCTCGACCTCAGGCAGCGAGGCGACGTTGGCCGTCACCTCGAAGTGATGGCCGTCACGGGTACACGCCGCCAGCGAAGCGTGCTCAAGTTCGCGCTGATGCCGTAGCCGTTGCTGCTGACGTTTGGTCTGCAACTGCTTGATAGCCGACAGGTCCGGGTCGAGGTGTAACTCGCCTTTGTCGGCGTCGAGCAAGACTTGAGTCCCGCTGACCAGTGACAGCACCTGCGCTGGCAGCCCGCACAGCGCCGGCAAGCCAAAGGCCCGGGCGAGAATCGCAACATGACTGGTTGCCCCGCCACCTACTGTGGCAAACCCTACAACTTTGCTCAGGTCCAGGGCGGCCGTTTGTGAAGGAGTGAGTTGATCAGCAATCAGGATCGCTTGCTCCGGCAAGACCCAGGCGCTGTCCTGCACGCCAAGGATCAACTTGAGTACCCGCTGGCCGACGTCTGCCAGGTCCAGCGCACGCTCTGCCAGCAAAGTGCTTCCCAGGTTCTTGATCAGGTCCGAAGTCGCCTCGGTCGAACTGCGCCAGGCGAACGCGGCGCTTTTCCCTTCGGCGATCAAAACCTGAGCCTGTTCCAGCAAGCTCGGGTCTTCCAGCAACTCCTGATGCGCCTTGAAGATCTCGGCCTGTGCATCACCTGTCGCGCTATCACGCAAGCGTTGCAGCGCTAACGCAGCCTGAACCAACGCATGCTCCAGGTGCTTGCGTTCAACCGCTTGATCCGAGCCGAACTCAACCACTTCAAGGGTCTGTTCCGCCACCTGAACTACTTGCCCGAACGCCGAGCCCGGCGAGGCACAGACACCCCGCAACAGTTTCGCCGAAGACAGTTCGACCCGCGCAACCGGCTCACTCACTGCCTCCTTAGCGACGGTTTCACCGCAGCCCGCGGCCAGCAATTCAGTCAGGGTCTTGATCGCCAGCTCGGCGTCCTCGCCCGCCGCGCTGACCTGCAAGGCATCGCCCTGCGCGGTCTGCAATGCCATGATTGCCACCAAGGATTTGGCGTTGGCACTGGCCTGTTGTTTATGCAGACAAATGCTCGCCACAAACCCCTTCGCCGCCTGAGCAAATACCGCCGCAGGACGGGCGTGCAAACCGTTCGGGTTGGGCAAGGTCACCGGTTTGGAAAACAGCGTCTCGCCCTGTTCTTCTACCGCAGCACTTGAAACCTGATCCCCCAGACTCAAACGCAACAACGGCTGGCCGCTTTCCACCAGAGCGCAATCAGGCGTCAGCAGGGTAAAGGGCTCAGCGCTGACCACCAGCATCAAGGTCAACAGGCTGCGGGCATGCAAGGCGATGTAATCGGCGTCGAATTCGATCAGTGCCTGCCCGGCCTCAACCCGCTGGCCCTCTTCCACCAGCCGCTTGAAGCCCTTCCCTGCCAGGTTCACGGTATCCAGCCCAATGTGCATCAACACCTGCACACCGCTGTCGTCGGTGATGCTGACCGCATGGCCACTGTGCTGCAGATTGCTGATCACCCCGGCCAGCGGCGCGCAGAGGGTTTGCGACGTCGGGTCGATGCACAGGCCGTCACCGATCAGACGGCTGGAAAATACCGGATCCGGCACTTGATCAAGCGGCATCAGCACCCCGGACAGGGGCGCTAGCAGTTGCAAATGTTGGGTTGTGGCCATGACGTCACCTGCTGTTTTGTTCTTTGAAGTACTGATGGAGCGCGAGCTCCGACAGCATCGCTTATTTCCACCAATACTCGACCTGCAAACCGACGTTCGAACCATGCAGCGCCGTACCGAAAGCACCGGTATCGGACAACGCCGAACCCGCCGCCAACTCATTCGCCGCACGTTTGGCCGCCTCGTTCCAGCTGGCATAGGTGTAGTACAAACGCACTTCCGGGCGCGCCCAGAAATCCGGGCCCTTGGGCGACCAGGTCGGGGCGAAGGTGAACTTGCTCAGCTTACGCGTGCCACCCGGGGCTTCGACCTGATCGTGACCCAGCTCGGTAACCAGTTTGAATTGTTCAGTGATGGCATACGCCGGACGAATGCCGAGGGAAATCCAGTTCTGATCGTTGCCGTCCGGACGAATGTCTTTCTGATAGACCGCCTCGACCTGGCCACCAAAGCGCGGCGTCACTTGCCAGTCGAAGAACTCCACCAAACGGTAACTTTTGTTGCTGTCGTCGAGGCCGACATCGCCGGTGTAACCCAACCCGGTGCCCGGGCCTTCGCCGTATTGAAAAGCCAGTTTGTTCTTGCCACCCAAAAAGTCTTTTTGCACGTGCTGGGTGGTAATCGCCCAGCCACGATGCGCGTCGCGACTGTCCGGCTTGTCGATGTAGCTCAGGCCGAACTCCAGCTCACCGCCGGGGTTGGTCTTGAACCCGGCGACGTTGAAGTCGTGCCGGGTGATGTAGTCCTTCTGGTACAGATTGTCCTTGCGCGAGAAGGCGTAGCTGTACTTCAGATCACCGATCAGCACGTCTTCGACACCACCGCCAGTAGCGCTCTGGTTCCAGTAGTAGAAGTCGGAAATATGGATGTCGTTACGTTTGTAGTAACGCCGACCGGCCCACAACGAGCCGCCATTGAGGCTCGGCATTTTCGACCACTGCGCGTACAGCTGCGGCATCCGCACAGAGCCGTTGTCGCCCTGGAAGGTCAGGTTGCGGTCGTATTGGTTATACAGCGATGCCATACCGTCGACGCTGAGTACCGAGCCGTCGTCGAGGGTGAACAAGTCCTGACGCAACTCCAGCTCCGCGTACTGCTCACATTCGTTGCCCAAGCGGTATTTCGACTGCGCGCCAGGCAATTGAAAACACGACTGCGAGTTGCTGTTGACCGAGGTCCCCACGCCGCTGCGCATGTAACCGGCGAACTCCAGGGCTTGGGCCGAAAACGGCAATGCCAGGCACACGCACGATGCTGCAAGGCTGCGATTTATTGTTGTTCTCAAGAGCCACCCCATTATTTTTATAGCGTTTACTCTGCAAAAGTGGCGCGCAAAACTCCCCCGCGCAGCACTCTGCGAGTTGTTTTAAACAGTATGTTTAGTGGTCGGTTAGATGCAGAACGAACGACTCGTAAGGCCGCAGGAATAGCTGCTGATTACGGGTTGGACAGTCCCCGTAGTTGCTGATAACCAAGCGTTGCCTCATCGCGTCAGTGATCACCCCTTCTGGCAATTCAACTTCGCAGGCCGCGGCGTAGAAGTTGTTCACCACCAGCAAACACTCACCTTTACCTTCGCGCAGGTAAGCCCAGACTTGCGGGTGTTCGGGCAAAAGCTGGCGATAGACACCGTCCTGAATCAGTGGCTCGCTGCGACGCAAGGCGATCAGTTGGCGGTAGTGATGCAGCACCGAAGCCGGATCGTTGAACTGCTGTTCGACGTTGATCTGCACCGCGTTTTCCGGCACGCCGATCCAGGGTTCGGTGCTACTGAAACCGGCGTGTGCTTGAGCGTTCCATTGCATGGGTGTGCGACCGTTGTCCCGGGACTTCTGCATGATCGCCGCCATGCTTTGAGCCTCGGATTCACCGGCCTCGCGCTTGAGGCGATGGATGTTCAGCGTCTCGACATCGCGGTACTGGTCGATGTGATCGAAGCCCGGATTGGTCATGCCCAGCTCTTCACCCTGGTACACAAAAGGCGTGCCCTGAAGGAAGTGCAGCGCGGTACCGAGCATCTTCGCCGAGACCACTCGGTATTCGCCCTCATCACCGAAGCGCGAAACCACTCGCGGCTGATCGTGGTTACACCAAAACAGCGCATTCCAACCACCGCCAGCCTGCATGCCGGTCTGCCAATCGGAAAGGATGCGCTTGAGGTCGAGGAAGTCGAAATCGGCGCGAATCCATTTCTGCAGGTTTGGGTAATCGACTTTCAGGTGATGAAAGTTGAAGGTCATCGACAACTCTTTCGACTCTGGACGCGAGTAACGAATGCAGTGCTCGAGACGGGTGGAGGACATCTCGCCGACATTGATCAAGTCGTGACCTTCGAAGACTTCGCGGTGCATTTGTTGCAAGTAGTCGTGGACGTTCGGGCCATCGGTATAGAAGCGCCGACCGTCGCTGTTGTCCTCAGGGAAGTCTGCCGGCTTCGAGATCAGGTTGATCACGTCCAGACGGAACCCGCCGACGCCCTTGTCACGCCAGAAGCGCATCATCTTGAAGACTTCGGCGCGCACCTGAGGGTTGTCCCAGTTCAGGTCGGCCTGAGTGTGGTCGAACAAGTGCAGAAAATACTGCCCGGTTTGCGCCTCGTATTCCCAGGCCGATCCGCCGAACTTGGACTCCCAGTTGTTCGGTTGATCGCGCCAGATGTAAAAGTCGCGGTACGGGTTATCAAGACTGCTGCGGGCTTGCTGGAACCACGGGTGTTCGATAGACGTGTGGTTGACCACGATATCGAGCATCAACTTGATACCGCGTTTGCCCGCCTCGGCAATCAACAGTTCGCAGTCGGCCATGGTTCCGTAGCTCGGGTCGATGGCGTAGTAGTCGCTGATGTCGTAACCGTTGTCGCGCTGCGGCGAACGCAGGAACGGCGTGATCCACAGGCAGTCGACGCCCAGCCAGTGCAGGTAATCGAGCTTGGCCACGACACCGAGCAAGTCACCCGTGGCTTTACCTGCATGGCTGTGAAAACTCTTCGGGTAGATCTGGTAGATCACCGAACGCTGCCAGTCTTGCATGACTGAGTTCCTTCAATTGGTTTGGTACTGGCCTAGAGGGCCTCTTCGCGAGCAGGCTCGCTCCTACATTGGAATGCGATCAACTGTGGGAGCGAGCCTGCTCGCGAATGCGATCTGTCAGGCAACTCGATACCCCGGCCGAACAATCTTCATGCTCAACCCACAAGTCAGCACGAACGGCACCACCATCGCGATCACCATGCCGATCACAAACATCGGGATGAATTGCGGAATAATCGAGATGAAACCCGGTAGCCCGCCCACGCCAATCGCCGAGGCCTGGACCTTGTTCAGGGAAAGGAAGATGCAACCCAGCGCCGAACCGATCAGGGCGGCGTAGAACGGAAATTTGTAGCGCAGGTTGACCCCGAACATCGCCGGCTCGGTGATACCGAAGTAGGCGGAAATCGCCGAGGTCGAGGCCATGCTGCGGTCCCGGGCATTGCGACTCATGGTGAACACCGCCAGCGCCGCACTGCCTTGAGCGAGGTTGGACATGACGATCATCGGCCAGATGAAAGTGCCGCCCTGAGTCGAGATCAGCTGCAGGTCCACGGCGAGGAACATGTGGTGCATGCCGGTGATGACCAGCGGCGCGTAGAGCAAACCGAAAATTGCCCCGCCAACCATCGGCGCCAGGTCGAACAGCGTGACCACGCCTTCGGTGATGAGAATCCCCAAATGCCGCGTCACCGGCCCAATCACTGCCAACGCCAACACACCTGTGACCACAATGGTGGTGATCGGCACGACCAGCAGCTGAATAGCGTTCGGCACACGCGCTCGCAGCCATTTTTCGAGGGTGCTCATGACCCAGGCCGCCAGCAGGATCGGCAGGATTTGTCCCTGATAACCGACTTTTTCGATCTGGAACAAACCGAGGATGTCGAAGTACGGCAGGCTCTGGCCATCGAGGCCAGCGACCGCTTTGCCGTAGTTCCAGGCGTTGAGCAAATCAGGGTGAACCAGCATCAGGCCGAGGACAATGCCGAGGATTTCGCTGCCGCCAAAACGCTTGGCCGCCGACCAGCCCACCAGCGCTGGAAGGAACACGAACGAGGTGTTGGCCATCAAATTGATCAGGCTCCACACCCCGTCGAGCGTCGGGTAGGCCTCCAGCAGTGTCTTGTCGGCAATGAACATGCCCTTGGCGCCGATCAGGTTGTTAATGCCCATCAGCAGGCCGGCAATGATCAGCGCTGGCAGGATGGGCATGAACACATCGGAAAACACCCGTACCAAGCGCTGCATGGCGTTGGTTTTGTCAGCACCTTTCTTTTTCACGTCGGCAATGGTCGCCGCGGCCAGGCCTGTCTGTTGGCGCAACGCGGCGTAAACCTTCTCCACTTCACCGGGGCCGATGACGATTTGGAACAGGCCGCCGGTAAAGAACGTCCCTTTGACCAGATCGATCTGGTTCAGCTTCGCGCTGTTGACCAGGCTTGGGTCTCTGAGCGCCAGTCGCAGTCGGGTGACGCAATGGGCCGCTTGCTCGAGGTTGTCTGCACCACCGAGGTTTTGAATAATCTCGCTGGCGATATTCGGATAGTCGTGGCTCATGCTTTTTCTTCCGCTTAAGTTTTTTGTTATTGGCAGCACGCCGAAGCGAAAAGTACTCGTCTGTACGAGTTAAAGCAACAACTCGTACAGACGAGTTACAATTTGTTTATCCTGAACCTGACCAATGGCGCGATTCCCGGCAAAAACCGTCCCCCGCAGCATCTGCCGCCAGGCTGCTACAGGAATGTATTTCAGCGCTAAATGGACAAACCCCACCTCTGCCCTTAAGGTTCCAGACCTTGAGCGCAGCGGCACAGAGCCATCCCCATGAGTAAATACAACCAGATCTACACCGATCTGCTTGCCAGCATCACCACCGAGCGCCTGGAACGTGGCGCCCGGTTGCCTTCCGAAACCGAATTGATGGACAGCTACCAGGCCAGTCGCGGCACCGTGCGCAAAGCCATCGAGCAACTTCAGGAGCGCGGCTTCGCCCAGAAAATCCATGGCAAAGGCACCTTTGTCTTGTCGCCCAACCCGATCGAATTCCAATTAGGCGGGATCGTCAGTTTTCAGGAAACCTACCCGCGGTTGGGCAATGACGTCAGCACCGAAGTGGTCGAATTCAGTCAGTTCCCCCTCGAAGGCGCCCTACTCGAACACATCCAGGCGCAAGAAGGCAGCCTGATCACCCGCATCAAGCGCGTGCGGCGGATCGACGGCAAGCGGGTGATTCTCGACATCAACCATTTCGTCGCAGAGCTGATTCCGGGACTGGATCGCGAAATCGCCGAACACTCGATCTACGCCTTTATCGAGCAGACCCTGCAACTGCAGATCAGCTATGCGCAGCGGACCATCGAAGCCGTACCGCGAAGCAAGGATGACCAGCAACACCTGGACCTTGAAGGCCAGAGTCATGTGATCGTGGTCAGCAACCAGACCTTTCTGCAGGACGGCCGCCAGTTCGAGTACACCGAGTCGCGGCATACGCTGGACAAGTTCTATTTCTCCGATGTGGCGCGGCGCTGACTCAAGGAAAGAGCGCTTTCGCATCACAGACCAGAAAAATGCCGTCCAGCCGGGTCTGTGCGGGAAGGCTTTTATCCGAAACGCAAAAGGCCGTGTGAACTCACGTTCACACGGCCTCTCTTGGTGCTACCGGCGGTCAAGCCATCAAGGCTTGCGCAGGATCACTCCCACTCAATGGTCGCTGGCGGCTTGCTCGACACGTCGTAGGTGACGCGGGAGATACCTTCGATTTCATTGATGATCCGGCCGCTGACGGTTTCCAGCAGCTCGTAAGGCAGGTGTGCCCAACGGGCGGTCATGAAGTCAACGGTTTCCACTGCACGCAGGGCAACAACCCATGCGTAGCGACGGGCATCACCGACCACGCCTACCGATTTCACCGGCTGGAACACCACGAAAGCCTGGCTGACTTTGTGGTACCAATCGGCTTTGCGCAGCTCTTCGATGAAGATATGGTCTGCGCGACGCAGCAGGTCGGCGTATTCCTTCTTCACTTCACCGAGGATCCGCACGCCCAGACCTGGGCCCGGGAACGGGTGACGGTAGACCATGTCGTACGGCAGGCCGAGTTCCAGGCCCAGACGACGGACTTCGTCTTTGAACAGCTCGCGCAGGGGTTCAACCAGCTTGAGGTTCATTTCTTCCGGCAGGCCACCCACGTTGTGGTGGGACTTGATCACGTGAGCCTTGCCGCTTTTGGCGCCAGCCGACTCGATCACATCCGGGTAAATAGTGCCCTGGGCCAGGTACTTGATGTTGTCGAGCTTGCAGGATTCGGCATCGAACACATCGATGAAGGTGCGGCCGATGATCTTGCGCTTCTTCTCAGGGTCCGACTCGCCCGCCAGGTTATCGAGGAACTGGTCGGCAGCGTTGGCGCGAATCACTTTGACGCCCATGTTCTCGGCGAACATGGCCATCACTTGCTCGCCTTCATGCAGACGCAGCAGACCGTTGTCGACGAAGACGCAAGTCAGTTGGTCGCCGATAGCCTTGTGCAGCAGCGCAGCCACTACCGAAGAGTCAACACCGCCGGACAGGCCGAGCAGTACGTTGTCGGTACCCACCTGGGCGCGGACTTGCGCGATGGCGTCTTCAGCGATGTGCGACGGGGTCCACAGGGCTTCGCAGCCGCAGATGTCGAGGATAAAGCGCGAAAGGATGCGACCGCCCTGCTTGGTGTGGGTCACTTCCGGGTGGAACTGCACGCCGTAGTAGCCACGGGTGTCGTCAGCCATGCCGGCAATCGGGCAGCTCGGGGTGCTGGCCAGAATGTGGAAGCCTTTCGGGATTTCGGTGACTTTGTCGCCGTGGCTCATCCACACATCAAGACCGAAGACGCCGTCGGCATCGACATGGTCTTCGATGCCATCGAGTACGCGGCTCTTGCCGACGACGTCGACACGGGCGTAACCGAATTCACGCAGTTCGGAACCCTGGACGCGACCGCCCAGCTGTTCAGCCATGGTCTGCATGCCGTAGCAGATACCGAAGACCGGTACGCCCAGGTCCCAGACTGCTTGCGGAGCGCGTGGGCTGTTGGCTTCGTGCACGGACTCGGGGCCGCCGGCGAGGATGATCCCGCGCGGTGCGAATTCGCGAATCGCTTCGTCGTCCATGTCAAACGGATGCAGTTCGCAGTAGACACCGATTTCACGCACGCGGCGGGCGATCAGCTGGGTGTACTGGGAACCGAAGTCGAGGATCAGGATGCGGTGAGCGTGAATGTCGAGGGCCATGACTCATTCTCGTCTAAATTCAAAAACGACGCGGGGCTGAAGAAAACAGCCCCGGTTACTTGATTCATCAATCACCTTCAGGCCTGAACCTGAAGGTGATCACTATCAACCTACGCGATAGTTTGGAGCTTCTTTGGTGATCTGCACGTCGTGGACGTGAGATTCAGCCATACCGGCGCCAGTGATGCGCACGAATTCAGGCTTGGTGCGCATTTCTTCGATGTCGGCACTGCCGGTGTAACCCATCGAAGAGCGCAAGCCGCCCATCAACTGGTGGATGATGGCGCTCAGGCTGCCCTTGTACGGAACACGACCTTCGATACCTTCCGGCACCAGCTTCTCGGCACCCGCGGAGGAGTCCTGGAAGTAGCGGTCGGAGGAACCTTGAGCCTGGGACATAGCGCCCAGCGAACCCATGCCACGGTAAGCCTTGTACGAACGACCCTGGAACAGTTCGATCTCGCCTGGTGCTTCTTCAGTACCGGCGAACATCGAGCCCATCATCACGCAGGAAGCACCGGCTACGATGGCCTTGGACAGGTCACCGGAGAAACGGATGCCGCCGTCGGCGATCAATGGAACGCCAGTGCCTTCAAGGGCCGCGGCGACGTTGGCGATGGCGCTGATTTGCGGCACACCAACACCGGCAACGATGCGCGTGGTGCAAATCGAGCCAGGACCGATACCGACCTTGACTGCGTCAGCGCCGGCGTCAGCCAGGGCTTTTGCCGCAGCGCCGGTGGCGATGTTGCCGCCGATGACCTGCACTTGCGGGAAGTTCTCTTTGACCCAGCGAACGCGGTCGATCACGCCTTTGGAGTGGCCGTGGGCGGTGTCGACTACAACAACGTCAACGCCGGCAGCAACCAGTGCTGCAACACGATCGCCAGTGTCTTTACCGGTACCGACGGCAGCACCAACGCGCAGACGACCTTGATCATCCTTGCTGGCCAGCGGGTAAGCCTTGGCTTTCTCGATGTCGTTGACGGTCATCATGCCTTTGAGGGCGAACTTGTCGTCGACGATCAACACACGTTCGATGCGGTGTTTGTGCAACAGCTCGCGGACGTCGTTCTTGTCGGCGCCTTCCTTGACCGTGACCAGGCGCTCTTTAGGCGTCATCACTTCACGGACGGTGGCATCCAGCCGATTTTCGAAACGCACATCGCGGGAGGTGACGATGCCGACCAGGTCGCCATCGTGCAGTACCGGAACGCCGGAGATATTGTGCATGCGGGTCAATTCGAACAGTTCACGAACCGTGGCGTCAGCCTCGATGGTGATCGGGTCCTTGACCACGCCAGCCTCATAACGCTTGACCTTACGCACTTCGGCAGCTTGCTGCTCGATGGTCATGTTCTTGTGGATAATGCCGATGCCGCCTTCCTGAGCCATGGCAATTGCCAAACGGGCTTCAGTGACGGTGTCCATGGCAGCGGAAACCAGAGGAATATTCAGCTCGATGCCACGGGTTAGGCGGGTCTTGAGACTGACTTCGTTAGGAAGCACCTCGGAATAACCGGGCACTAGGAGAATGTCGTCGAATGTCAGAGCTTCTTGGCTGATACGCAGCATCGCGGGGGCTCCCGAGCGGGAAAATGGAAGCGCGCCATTATACTCAGACACCCCCTTGGGCTCAATGTAAAACTCTGCCTATTATTGGCGAGGTGATGGGAGGGTAATTTGATAGACCGCAGCGTCTGCATCGCGAGCAAGCTCGCTCCTACAAGAACACAGTCGATCCTGTAGGAACGAAGCTTGCTCGCGATGAACGATAACGCGGTAATCGGGATTATTTAAAGTTCGACCTTGACCCAACTCACCGGCTGATCGAGCCAGTCGGCGAATTCGTCGATAAAGCTCTGTTTGAATCCCGCCTCGAGCCAGTTATTAAAAATAAAACCGAGGTTGGAAAAGCCGCACTCCTGCAAAAACAGAAAGCCGTTGATGTCATCTTCATGGCCGCATTCCGGGCAGATGAAGTTGTCGGTGCGCCCAGGCATCCAGTCTTCCAGGCTGTCAAACAGGGTTTCGCCTACTTCTTTACGGCATTCAGCGCAGCCCGCTTCCTGGAGAAAGCCCTTGGCTGGCGTATAGATACAGCGTTTGGTGATGATCTCCAGACCATTCACCGATTCACCGAAAGGCAACGCCTCAGGGTGCAGCACCACGCTGCGAGCCCCTGGCGCAATGGCATGGGCCATGCGATTGCCCGTACGACCGCAGGTGGTCAGTTCTTCTTCAATGATGTTCTTGCGCACCAACCAACGCACAACCGCCCGCGCCCGGGGTTCGTGCACCGGCAGTGTGGAAATTTTCGGGACGATGATGCTTTGGGAGTTCATGTTGCTGCCTACTGCGACGCTTTAAAGAAGCCCGGCAGCTTAAGCACCCAGCTTCACAGGTCAAGTACTCAGATAACGGGTGATCAAGGCAATACCACTGGCCAGTACCAGCCAGGTTACCAGCCGCACAAAGGCTTCTCGGGACAGCTTCATGGTCAATCGGCGGCCGACCCACAGTCCCAGTGCCATTGCTGGCAGTAAACACAGGGACAGTAACAATAAGGGTAGCTCGGCATACACGCCCGCGAGCGTAAACAGACTCAAACGCACCACCGTGCTGCAACTGATCAGCGCGCTCTGGGTTGCCCGGGCCGCATCTTTCGGCAACCGGCTGTTCAAATAGATTGCATATAAAAAGCCGCCGCTTCCAAACAACGCACCGAACAACCCGCCCACCGTACCCATCGGAATCGCCCAACCCGCCGCTAACTGAGTGGGCCGAACCTTCACCGCCAGGCTGTAGATCGCATAAGCGCTGATAAACAGCCCCATTAATAACAACAGCACATCGGATTTGAGGTTGAGCAGAAAAATCACCCCCAACGTGCAGCCCACCGCCATACACGGCAGCAGCCTCAATAACTCCGGTTTAACCACATCCCGCCGCGATGGCAGCAAATTGCCGAATGCCGCGAGGAAATCCAGCAGCACCAGCAGCGGCACGATCTTCGACAGCGGCATGAACAGAATCAAAATCGGCCCCGCCACCAGCGCCGTGCCAAAGCCAGCGATGCCGAACACGATATAGGCCAGGGCTATGCCCAGCTCGATCACCAGCCAATCCACCGCGCCGAACGGCCATTGGTTTAACAGTGCGACAACACTCATCGGTATGACTTCCTTGATCCTTTCAGAATGACTTTAGTCAGTGACGAGCCTTGCGACTAATATCTTAAAAGCCATCAACCCATCTCGAAAAGGCATGACTCGTGATTTCAACCCGTCAACTGCGTTATTTCGTCGAAATCGCCGAATGTGGCAGCTTCAGTGCCGCTGCCGAGCGTTTGTTCATTGCTCAATCGGCCTTGAGTCGACAAATCAAGGAACTGGAAGTCCAGCTGCAAACCCCGTTGTTCGAACGTACCGCTCGCCATCCACGCCTGACGGCTGCGGGTGAGGCTTTCTATCAGCGAGCCAGAAACCTTTTAAGCGAACTGAACAAGGCCAGTGAAATAGCGACCCAGATAGGCAATGGTCAACTCGGCACCTTGCGTCTGAGCCACTCCAGCACGGTGCCGATGAGCGGCCGCCTGCTGCAAGGTATCAGCAGCTATCTGGAACACTGCCCCGGCGTGTCCATGGACATCGTCAAACTCTCGTCCGACGCGCAACTCGAAGAACTGGCGGAGGGTCGGTTGGACATCGGTCTGTTGCGTCTGCCGGTATTACGCCAGCGAGAAGGGGTGCAGATTGCACCGCTCTATAGCGAGCGCCTGTTGCTCGCCGTACCACCCGACCATCCTTTGGCGATGAATACACCTGAGCACGGCATCGATCTGTCTCAACTCAAGGATCAGGATTTTATCTCCATCCCCCATCCGCAACGTGGCGGGCTCAGCTATTTATCCGCTGAACTGTGCATGCGCCAGGGCTTTTTTCCCAAGGCCGCCCGCGTGGTGTCGCGCAAAACCACGCAGCTGCAATTGATCCAGGCCGGTTTCGGTATTGCCCTGCTACCTGAGTCGATGCAAGACATCGCACCGGCGAATATTCACTTCCTGCCCCTGGCCGACCCGGATTGCCAAAGCACCGTCGCCCTCGCCTATCGACAGAATCCGACGCCGTTGGTAAAACAATTCGTCCAGCACTTCAGCAACGCCTTAGATTCGTAGAGATTGTCGGCCGAATGCCTTTAAACTGCGCCCCATGATTAAAGATCCCTTTGCAAGACTCGGCCTCGACCGCGAAGTCCTGACCGTCAGCCAGCTCAACGGCCGTGCACGGGTGTTGCTGGAAGATGTGTTCAGCAACATTTGGGTCGAAGGCGAAATCTCCAACCTCGCCCGCCCAGCCTCCGGCCATGTGTACTTCACCCTCAAGGACAGCGGCGCCCAAGTGCGTTGCGCACTGTTCCGGCAGAATGCCGCGCGGGTTCGTCAGGCGTTGAAGGACGGCCTTGCAGTGAAAGTGCGCGGCAAGGTGTCGTTGTTCGAAGGCCGTGGCGACTACCAACTGATTCTCGACACCGTAGAGCCTGCCGGTGACGGCGCCCTGCGTCTGGCCTTCGACGCGCTGAAGGAAAAACTCAGCGCCGAAGGTCTGTTCAGCGCCGAACGCAAAGTGCCGCTGCCTGCGCATCCGCAGCGCATCGGTATCATCAGCTCGCCGACCGGCGCGGTGATACGCGACATCATCAGCGTATTCCGCCGCCGAGCCCCCCAAGTCCAACTGACCCTGATCCCGACTGCCGTACAGGGCCGTGAAGCCACCGCGCAGATCGTCCGCGCCCTGAAGCTGGCTGACGCGCGCGGCTTCGATGCGCTGATCCTGGCGCGCGGCGGTGGCTCGCTGGAAGATCTCTGGTGTTTCAACGAAGAAGCCGTCGCCCGTGCGGTGGATGCTTGCGTGACACCGATCGTCAGCGCGGTCGGCCATGAAACCGATGTGTCGATCAGCGACTTCGTGGCCGACGTCCGTGCACCGACGCCCTCCGCAGCCGCCGAATTGCTGGCGCCGGACTCCAGCGATCTGCAACGCCGGATCGAAAGCCTGCACCGTCGTTTGGTGATGCGCATTCGCGACCGCCTGATGCGTGACCGCCTGCGTCTGGAAGGCATGGCTCGTCGCTTGCGTCATCCAGGGGAACGTCTGCGCCAGCAAGCGCAACGCCTGGATGATCTGGACATGCGGATGCGCCGCGCTTTCGAGCGCAGCCTCAATACCCGTCGTGAGCGGTTGATCCGCCTGGAGACCCGACTCGCCGGGCAGCATCCTGGTCGGCAGTTGGCCATGCTGCGTCAACGCCTCGACAGCCTCGCCGAACGCTTGCCACGTGCAATGCGCGAAGGTTTGAAGGCCCGTCGCCTGCAACTGCAAAGCCAGATGCAAACGCTACATGTGGTCAGCCCGCTGGCGACCCTCGGCCGTGGTTACAGCATTCTGCTGGACGAACGCGGCCAGGCCATTCGCAGCGCCGGACAAACCCACACCGGCCAGCGCCTGAAGGCCAAACTCGGCGAAGGCGAATTACAGGTGCGCGTCGAAGACAACCATCTGACGCCTGTCACCCTTTCTTTACTGGATTAATCCATGCCCCGTTTTCTTAGCTCCCTGCTGTTGCTTTGCCTGGCCTTCAACGCCCACGCCGACAGCTACATCACCCGTTTGCTGAACAAACCGGTCCCCGGCGGCGTTGCGGTGGTCGATCTCGGCTCTTCGGCTCAAGCACCCAAGGCCAGCTATCAGGGCAAACCGGTGCTGGTGGTCAAGGAACAGAGCAACTGGCTGGCGATTGTTGGCGTGCCATTGACGGTCAAACCGGGCACCCAGCAGATCAGTGCCGGCGGCCGCAACCTGAGTTTCACCGTCGGCAACAAGCAATACCCGGAACAGCGCATCACCCTGAAAAACCAACGGCAGGTCAACCCGAACCCGGCCGACCTGAAACGCATCGATGGCGAATTGGCCGAACAGATTCGCGCCTACCGCAGCTTCAGTCCAAACACACCGAGCAACCTGCTGCTGGACAAACCGGTCAACGGCCCGCTTTCCAGCAAGTTTGGTGTGCGCCGGTTCTTCAACGGCGAAGAGCGCAACCCTCACGCTGGGCTGGACTTTGCCGTGCCTGCTGGCACACCGATCAAAACCCCGGCCGCCGGCAAAGTAATCCTGATCGGCAACTACTTCTTTAATGGAAATACGGTGTTCGTTGACCACGGCCAGGGATTTATCAGCATGTTCTGCCATATGTCGAAAATCGACGTGAAGGTAGGCCAGCAACTGGCCCGCAGTGATGTGGTCGGCAAAGTCGGCTCCACCGGCCGCGCGACCGGACCGCATATGCACTGGAACGTGAGTTTGAATGACGCCCGCGTTGATCCGGCGATCTTTATCGGCGCCTTCCAGCCCTGAGCGTGGAAACGATCAATTCTGTAGGAGCGAGGCTTGCCCGCGATGAACGAACACTCGGTGTATCTGATGCACCGCGTCACGGCGATCGCGGGCAAGCCTCGCCCCTACAAGGGATTGCGAAGACTCAAAGGTATGCGCAATAAATTCTGCTTTAAACCAACAATCAAAGAATCAAATCTCGATAAGCTGACCTTTTCGAGTATTTATCTCAATTTTTTTCACCTGCTTGCCATCCTTCATCCCAATGGTTAGGGTTGAAGGCATGAAAACCTCTCACACCCTCATTCAGCGTCGCCAACACCGCAGCCTCTGCCTCGTCAGTGCACGACTGCCAGGGTGAATCGCGGTGCCTCGTCCCCTGCTTCACCCCTATAAAATTTGATTCAACGGCAGGCCGCCTCTTTTCGGCCAACACCATAAGGATTTCCTGATGACCATGCTCAAAGACCCGTCGTCGAAGTACCGCGCGTTTCCGACCATCAATTTGCCAGACCGTACCTGGCCGTCGAAAACCATCACTGCCGCGCCGATCTGGTGCAGCTCGGACTTGCGCGACGGCAATCAGTCGCTGATCGAGCCGATGGACGCGGTCAAGAAACTGCGTTTCTGGAAAACCCTGGTCGCCGTTGGCGTGAAGGAAATCGAAGCCTCCTTCCCTGCCGCTTCGCAAACCGATTTCGACTTCGTCCGTACCCTGATCGAAGGTAACCATATCCCGGACGACACCACCATTCAGGTGCTGACCCAGGGCCGTGAAGACTTGATCGAACGCACCTTCGAATCCCTGCGAGGTGCGAAAAAAGCCATCGTTCACTTGTACAACGCCACCAGCCCATCCTTCCGCAAGATTGTTTTCAATCAGGACAAGGCCGGGGTCAAGGCGATTGCCGTGGACGCCGCCAAGCTGTTCGTCAAATTCGCAGCCCAGCAGCCGAATACCGAATGGACATTCGAATACTCGCCTGAGACCTTCAGCGCCACTGAAATGGAATTCGCCAAGGAAGTCTGTGACGCGGTGATCGAGGTCTGGAACCCGACGCCTGAGCACAAGATGATCCTCAACCTCCCGGCCACCGTCGAATGCGCGACGCCGAACATCTATGCCGACCAGATCGAGTGGTTCGGCCGTCACATCAATCGTCGTGACAGCGTGTTGATCAGCCTGCACACCCACAACGACCGTGGCACTGGCGTCGCCGCTACTGAATTGGGTCTGATGGCCGGTGCCGATCGTGTTGAAGGTTGCCTGTTCGGCAACGGTGAGCGCACCGGTAACGTCGACCTGGTGACCGTGGCGTTGAACCTTTACACCCAGGGCGTCGACCCTGAGCTGGACTTCTCCGATATCGACGGCGTGCGCAAGGTCGTTGAAGAGTGCAACCAGATTCCGGTACACCCACGTCACCCGTACGTCGGCGACCTGGTTCACACCGCGTTCTCCGGCTCGCACCAGGACGCCATCCGCAAAGGCTTCGCTCAACAGAAACCAGACGCCTTGTGGGAAGTGCCGTACTTGCCGATCGACCCGGCCGACATCGGTCGCAGCTACGAGGCGGTGATCCGCGTCAACAGCCAGTCGGGCAAAGGCGGTATCGCTTACCTGCTGGAACAGGAATACGGCATCAACTTGCCGCGTCGCATGCAGATCGAGTTCAGCCAGGTGGTACAGCGTGAAACCGACCGCCTGGGCCTGGAAATGACTGCCCAGCAGATCCACGCCTTGCTCCACACCGAGTACTTGCAGGCCAATCTGCCTTACGCGTTGGTCAGCCATCGCTTGCAGGAAGAGAACGGCCACAGCGCGGTCGACGTCGAGGTTCACTGCGACGGCGAAACCCAGCACTGGCGCGGCAAGGGCAATGGCGCCCTGGAAGCCCTGGTGGCCGGTCTGCCGATCGCCGTGGAGATCATGGACTACAACGAACACGCCATCGGCGCGGGCACCAATGCCAAGGCTGCGGCCTACATTGAACTGCGCGTGAACGGCGAACGTGCGGTACACGGCGTAGGTATCGATGAAAACATCACCACCGCCAGCTTCAAGGCGCTGTTCAGTGCGCTGAACCGCTCCCTAAGCCAGACACAAGCCCAAGAAGCGGCGTAACCAGCAGCTGAAATACAAAAGGCCCCGGGGTTAACACCTCGGGGCCTTTTTGTTTGTCTGCGAGTTTTTGTGTTGCCTGTCATGACCTCATCGCGAGCAGGCTCGCTCCCACAATGTATTACCGGTGTACACAAAATCTGTATTCACGCCTAACCACTGTGGGAGCGAGCCTGCTCGTGATAGCGGCCGGCCAGGCAGCAAAGATCTCAGGTGAGCTCGAAGGTATCGGCATCCAGATTAGCCGGGAACCGCGTCCGGTAGGCCGCCAGCTCGGCAGCGTTCAGGCAGACCTGAAACACCCCATCCGCCTCACCGGCGCTCAGCAGGGTTTCGCCCTGGAAATCCAGCACCTGGCTGTCGCCGGTATAGGCAAAGCCCTTGCCATCGGTGCCAACCCGATTCACCGCAGCCACATAGCAGAGGTTTTCGATGGCACGCGCCGGTAGCAGGCGGTTCCAGTGCTGACGTCGTGCGCCAGGCCAGTTGGCGGTATAGAGCAGTAAATCGGTGTCCTGAGCATCGCGGCTCCACACCGGAAAACGCAGGTCGTAGCAAATCAACGGACGAACCCGCCAACCTTTGAGCTCGAACTGCACCTGACGCTCACCCGGCGTGTAGTGGTTATGTTCACCGGCCATGCGAAACAAATGACGCTTGTCGTAATGCCAGACTTCACCGTCGGGTCGTGCCCACAACAGGCGATTGCGATGGCTGCCATCGGCGGCCTGGATGATCACACTGCCGGTGATCACCGCATCCATTTTTTTCGCCTGGCTACGCAGCCACTTGCTGGTGGGGCCATTTTCCACCTCGGCCAGGGTTTCGGACTCCATGGAGAAACCGGTGGTGAACATCTCAGGCAGGATGATCAGGTCCGCGCCTTGAGCTTGTTCGAGCAGTTGCTCGAAATGCTCAAGGTTGGCTTGACGGTCATGCCAGGCCAGCGTCGTCTGAATCAACGCGACGTTCAGATTCGGTAAAGCACTCAGATCACGCATAATTTTTCCGCAGCTTGGCGCAGCGTCTCCTCGCGCTTGGCAAAACACAGTCGTACCAGACGCTGCTCTTGCGGTGGATTCTGGTAGAACACCGAGACCGGAATCGTTGCCACGCCGTGCTCACGCGTCATCCATAGCGCCATGTCGACGTCATTGAGGTCAGGGCGGATCTGCGAATAGTCCACCAACTGAAAATAAGTCCCGGCGACCCGAGTGAAACTGAACCGCGAAGGTGTCAGCAAGTCGCAGAACAGATCACGCTTGGCCTGATAGAAATCCGGCAGTTCTTCAACATGCTCAGGGTGATCGGCCATGTAGTCGGCCAAGGCATATTGCAGCGGCGTAACGCCGCAGAAACTGACGTACTGGTGAACCTTGCGCAACTCAGCAGTCAACGCTGGCGGCGCAACCACGTAGCCGGTTTTCCAGCCTGTGACGTGGTAAGTCTTGCCAAACGAACTGACCACGAAGGCCCGTTGATACAGTTCTTCATGGGCCAGCACGCTGACGTGAGGAACACCATCGAACACCAGGTGCTCATAGACCTCGTCGCTGATCAGGTAGATGTCACGATCGCGGATCAACGTCGCCAGTTGATCCAGCTCGGCGCGAGTAATCAGCGCGCCGCTTGGGTTGTGCGGAGAATTGAGGATGATCATCCGCGTACGCGGGCTCAGCGCTTCGCTGAACTTCTGCCAATCGATGGCGAAGTCATTCAGACCGAGCTGAACATGCACACAGCGACCGCCGGCCAGTTCCACCGACGGTTCATAGCTGTCGTAGCACGGGTCGAAAACGATGACTTCGTCGCCACTGCGGATCACCGCTTGAATGGCACAGAAAATCGCCTGAGTCGCGCCAGGAGTGATGGTCACTTCACTGTCAGCGTCCACCGTGCAGCCATAGCTGCGGGCGATCTTCGCCGCGACTTGCTGGCGCAGCGCTGGCAGACCCGTCATCGGCGAGTATTGGTTGTGGCCGCTGGCGATATGCCGGCCAACAGCATCACGCAGGGCCTGCGGGCCGTCAAAGTCGGGAAAACCCTGGGACAGATTGAGCGCGCCGGTTTCTACCGCGAGCTGTGACATACGAGTGAAGATGGTGGTGCCGACATTCGGCAGCTTACTGGTGATCATGGGTGATTCCCTGCTGAACACCCGGCTCTACGGCGGCACGGGAGAACCCGAGGATAGCCCAAACGGCAAGCATGAAAAAGGGCGCCATTGGCGCCCTCTTCTTTCCACCGAAAAATCGCGAATCAGCGTTTATCTCTACGCTTCTTCTCGGCTTTCTTGTGGTGAGTCATCATACGGCGCTTCTTGTTGACCTGACGGTCGGTAAGCGTGTTCTTGTTACCTTCGTACGGGTTCTCACCACCTTTGAACTCGATCCGAATCGGGGTACCGACCAGTTTCAAGACGCGGCGATAAGTGTTTTCCAGGTAACGGACGTAAGACTTCGGAACCTTCTCGACCTGGTTACCGTGGATCACGATGATCGGCGGGTTGGCACCACCCAAGTGGGCATAACGCAGTTTGATCCGGCGGTTGTTGACCATCGGCGGCGCATGCTCACCGACCGCATCCTCAAGAATCTGGGTCAGGCGGTTGGTCGGCCAGCGAGTCACGGCAGACTTGAACGAGTTCTGCACCGACTGGTAGAGGTTACCCACACCCGTGCCGTGCAAGGCCGAGATGAAGTGGATGTCGGCGAAGTCGACGAAGAACAAACGACGCTGCAGTTCGACCTTCACGTACTCGCGTTCGCTCGGATCCATGCCATCCCACTTGTTCAGTGCGATAACCAAAGCACGACCGGCTTCCAGGACGAAGCCCAGCAGGTTGAGGTCGTGATCGACCACGCCTTCGCGGGCGTCCATGACGAAGACCACCACGTTAGCGTCTTTGATCGCCTGCAGGGTTTTCACCACCGAGAACTTTTCAACTTCCTCGTGGATCTTGCCGCGTTTGCGCACACCTGCGGTGTCGATCAGCGTGTACTTCTCGTCGTTACGCTCGAAGGGAATATAAATGCTGTCGCGCGTAGTGCCGGGTTCGTCATACACGATAACCCGGTCTTCACCGAGCATACGGTTGACCAGGGTCGACTTGCCAACGTTCGGACGACCGATGATGGCGATCTTGATACCGTCTTTTTCGCTCGGACCTGGAATGCGCTTGGCTTCCTGACCTTCGGCGACGATTTCTTCTTCGCCCTCTTCCGGCTCTTCCTCATCTTTCGGGAAATCGCGCAGGCAGATTTCCAGCATCTGAGTGATGCCGCGACCGTGAGCACCAGCGATCGGGATCGCATCGCCCATGCCCAACGGGCTGAACTCGGCGCGGGCCAGCTCAGGGTCGATGTTGTCGACCTTGTTGGCAACCACGTAGGAGCGCTTATTACGTTTGCGCAGGTGCTCGCCAATCATTTGGTCGGCAGCAGTGAAACCTGCACGGGCGTCTACCAGGAACAGAACGACATCGGCTTCTTCAATGGCCAGCAGCGACTGCTCGGCCATTTTTTCGTCCATGCCATGCTCGTCACCGGAAATACCACCAGTGTCGACAAGAATGTAGGAACGCCCTTGCCACTTTGCCTCACCGTATTGGCGATCACGGGTCAGACCGGACAGATCGCCGACAATGGCGTCACGGGTCCTGGTCAGGCGGTTGAACAAGGTGGACTTGCCGACGTTCGGTCGGCCCACCAGGGCGATTACGGGAACCATGCGGCTCTCCACTTCGTTATTTCAGAAAATACAAAAGCCGCTGCTAGGCAGCGGCTGGTGCTCGGGTAGCCCTGTAGGAGCAGCCGGTCGACGTTCGATTGCTCGCGATAAACCGAAAGGCGCCGCGTTCATCCAGCAAGCACGCGTCATCGTTAACGTTCATCGCGAGCAAGCTCGCTCCTACAATTGAGGCAATACGGCTTGGGGGTTCACCCCAAGCATAGTCAAAGCATTACTTGATGGTCAGGGCTTCCAGCTTGCCACTGTTGCCAAACACATAAATCGTGTCACCCACCACCAACGGACGAGCACGCAGGCCGTCGCTGTCGATACGTTTACGACCGACAAAACGGCCATCCACCTGGCTCAACAGGTGCAGGTAGCCTTCCATGTCACCCACTGCAACGTAGCTGGAGAACACTTCCGGTGCCGACAGTTCACGGCGAGCCAGCGAGTCGTTGCTCCACAATGCAGTGGTGGAACGCTCGTCGACGCTTTCAACGGTGCCCGAAGACTGGCTCACGTAAACGCTGCCAAAGCCTTGAGCGACGCCTGCATAGCTGGAAGCATCCCGCTGCCAGAGCGGACGACCGCTTTCCAGATCCAGGGCCGCAACGCGACCTTGATAGCTGGCCACATACAGGGTGCCACCAGACAACAGCAGGCCACCGTCGATGTCGACTACGCGTTCAAGCTCCGAGCGACCTTGGGGGATCGCTATCCGTTGCTCCCAGACCGGCACGCCGTTGCGAGTATCAAGAGCGACGACTTTACCCGTCGACAAGCCAGCTATCGCCAAGCGATTGGTGACGATCGGCGCACTGGTGCCGCGCAGGGTCAGGACCGCAGGGGTACTGTCGTAGAGCCAGCGTTGATTACCGGTAGCAGCGTCGAGGCCAATCAGACGGTCATCCTGAGTCTGGACCACAACCACGTCACCGTTGGTGGCTGGCGGTGCGAGGACTTCACTGGTCACGCGAGCGCGCCATTTCTCTTCACCGGTGCTGGAATCCAGCGCTACCACTTCGCCTTTCAGCGTACCGATCATGACCAGACCGTAACCAACGCCAACGGCGCCGGAAACACGCAACTCAAGATCTTTCTTCCATTTGACGTCGCCATTGCTGCGATCCAGCGCCATTACCACGCCAGTTACATCGCCCGCATAGATGGTGTCGCCGTCGATAGCCGGCACCAACATATTGTAGGTGTCGCCTTGCCCATCACCGATCGAACGGCTCCACTGCTTTTGCAGAACGACTTCTTCTTTGAAGTCGACCAGCTCAGCCGGTGGCAGTTCTTTTTTGCTGTTGCTGCTGCAACCCGCGGCCAGAATGGCCAGAGTCAGCAATGCTGCATGTTTCCAACGGATCACGTCACGCATCCCCTTTGGCCAGGTCGTCCAGCTTGATTTGTAAGCCACCGACCGCTGCTTCATCAGACAGCGCAGCCTTAGCCTTTTGATACGCAGCATGGGCTTCGTCGGTACGACCCAATTGGACCAGCAGGTCACCCTTGAGCTCTTCACGAGTGGCCAGGAATGCCTTGTCAGCATCGCCTTCGAGCAGCTTCAGCGCTTCGTCGGGCTTGTTCTGTGCTGCCAGCACCTGAGCCAGACGCTGACGCGCGACTTCACCCAGGGTTGGGTTGACCGGTTTGTCGGCGACTGCTTTGAGCTCGCTCGCAGCGTCGTCCAGCTTGCCGGTATCAACCGCAACTTTGGCGACGAACAGGCTGCCGTATTGTGCGTAGGCACTACCGCCGAACTCGCTGTTGAGCTTGCTGGCCAGATCCGCAACGCGAGCCGCATCCGGCTTGCCATCAGGGGTCAGCGTGGTTTCCAGCAATTGCTGATAGAGCATCGAGGCGCCTTGCGACTGGTTGCTCTGATACTTGTGCCAGGCCTGCCAGCCAAACACGATGACCAGCGCCAACAAGCCGCCAGTGACCAAGGGTTTGCCGTTACGCTGCCACCAGTCTTTCAACTCAGACAGCTGTTCATCATCAGTACTCGACACCCCAATACTCCTTATTCGCTAAATCGGCTGTTTGACAGCTTCAACCCTGCACGACGCAGGTGGCCAAGTGCGCAGCAAGCGCATCCCAGGCAATGCTTTGTTGTTCGCCCTGGCCACGCAGGGGTTTGAAACCTACCACTTGCTGGGCCATCTCGTCGTCACCGAGGATCAGTGCATACAGCGCACCGCTCTTGTCGGCTTTTTTGAACTGGCTTTTGAAGCTACCGGCGCCTGCGTTGATCTGCAGGCGCAGGTTTGGCAATTGATCGCGTACCCGCTCGCTCAAGGTCAGGGCAGCGAGTTCGGCAGCTTCACCGAAAGCGCAAAGGTAGACATCAACCTGACGGGAGATTTCTTCCGGGATCTGTTCCAGCGTTTCCAGCAGCAGCACCAGACGTTCGATACCCATGGCGAAACCAACGCCTGGGGTCGGCTTGCCACCCATCTGCTCGACCAGACCGTCGTAACGCCCGCCCGCACATACCGTGCCCTGAGCGCCCAACTTATCGGTGACCCATTCGAAAACGGTCTTGCTGTAGTAATCCAGCCCGCGTACCAGCTTCGGGTTGATCACATAGGGAATACCGGCAGCATCCAGACGAGCCTTGAGGCCTTCGAAGTGCACACGGGATTCTTCGTCCAGGTAATCGGCCATTTTCGGCGCGTCTACCAGTGCGGCTTGTGTATCGGCGTTCTTGGTATCGAGCACGCGCAACGGGTTGGTTTTCAGACGGCGCTGGCTGTCTTCATCCAGTTGGTCCAGGCGAGCCGAAAGGTATTCCACCAGCGCCTCGCGATAACGACCGCGGGACTCGCTGGTGCCCAGGCTGTTGAGCTCGAGCTTGACCGCATCGCGGATGCCCAGCTCGCCCCAGAGGCGCCAGGTCAGCACGATCAGCTCGGCATCGATGTCCGGACCGTCGAGGTTGAAGACTTCGCAACCGATCTGGTGGAACTGGCGATAACGGCCTTTCTGCGGGCGCTCGTGGCGGAACATCGGGCCGATGTACCAGAGTTTCTGCACCTGGCCACCGCCAGTGATGCCGTGCTCGAGGACTGCGCGCACGCAGGCCGCGGTGCCCTCGGGCCGCAAGGTCAGGGAATCGCCGTTACGGTCGTCGAAGGTGTACATCTCTTTTTCGACAATGTCGGTCACTTCACCGATGGAGCGTTTGAACAGCTCGGTGAATTCAACGATCGGCATGCGAATCTGCTTGTAACCGTAGTTATCCAGCAGGCGCGAGACGGTGCCCTCGAAATGACGCCACAGGGGAGTCTGCTCGGGCAGGATGTCGTTCATGCCACGAATGGCTTGCAGAGACTTGCTCACAAAAAATCCTTAATACGTTCGATTAGCCGCGGGCGATCAGCGCCGCGTCGGCTTCGACCTTTTCGGCCGCCTTCTGCCGGATCAGCCTTTCCAGCTCATCCACCAGATTGTCATTCGTCAATTTCTGTGCCGGCTTGCCGTCGATATAAATCAGGTTGGGCGTACCACCAGTCAGCCCGATATGAGCCTCTTTGGCTTCACCCGGGCCGTTCACCACACAACCGATGACCGCGACATCCAGCGGTACCAGCAAATCCTCAAGACGCACTTCCAGCTCATTCATGGTTTTAACCACATCGAAGTTCTGCCGCGAACAGCTTGGGCAGGCGATGAAGTTGATTCCACGGGAACGCAGATGCAGGGATTTGAGAATGTCGTAGCCGACTTTCACTTCCTCTACCGGGTCGGCTGCCAACGAGATGCGAATAGTATCGCCAATCCCGTCGGCCAGCAGCATACCGAGGCCCACGGCAGATTTCACTGTACCTGAACGCAAACCACCTGCTTCGGTGATGCCCAAGTGCAGGGGTTGAATGATTTCCTTGGCCAGCAGGCGATAAGCTTCGACGGCCATGAACACATCGGAAGCTTTTACGCTGACTTTGAAGTCCTTGAAATTCAAGCGTTCAAGGTGCTCGACATGGCGCAATGCAGACTCGACCAACGCGGCTGGGGTCGGTTCGCCGTATTTCTTTTGCAGGTCTTTTTCCAGCGAACCGGCGTTGACGCCGATACGGATCGGGATCCCGCGATCACGGGCGGCATCGACCACGGCACGCACGCGGTCTTCACGACCGATGTTGCCCGGATTGATCCGCAGGCAGTCGACACCCAGTTCGGCTACGCGCAGTGCAATCTTGTAGTCGAAGTGGATATCGGCGACCAAAGGAACTTTGACCAGTTGCTTGATCCGGCCGAAGGCTTCGGCAGCGTCCATGTCCGGCACAGAGATGCGCACGATATCGACGCCGGCGGCTTCAAGGCGATTGATTTGGGCTACGGTCGCTGCGACATCATTGGTATCGCTGTTGGTCATGCTCTGCACCGCAATGGGTGCATCGCCACCCACGGGTACCGAGCCGACCCAGATCTTGCGGGACTCGCGACGTTTGATTGGAGATTCGCCGTGCATGACTTATTGACCTAACTTCAGGCGAGCAGTCTCGCCACTGGTGAACGGAGCGATATCGACCGCCTGGCCGTTGTAGCTGATCTGCGCGCCACGGGCATAACCCAAACGCACAGCAAACGGTGGTTTGCCGCTGACGTCGATGGTCTCCCCTTTGCGCTTGAGACCGCTTAAGAGCACTTTGCCATTGCCATCGGTAACTTGAGCCCAGCAATTGGCAATAAATTGCAGCCGAACCTGACCGGCACCAGCGACTGGCGCCGTCGCGGCTACAGCAGACGCCGTAGGTGCTACCGGAGCAGTCGCAGACGCGGCGGGAGCTGGCGTCGCCACAACCGGAGCCGGGGCGGCGCGAGTTGCAGCGGCAGGTGCGGTTGGCACGACTACTGGTAATGGCACTGGAGCGGTCGGAGCCGGCGCAGCCACATTGGCTTGGGTTTCAGCCGCAGGCTGGCCCTCAGGCAGAGCAAGACTGGTTCCACCTGCGGCTTGGCCTTCAACAACGGCTTGATCTTCCGGCTCGTCGAGCGGGTGAATCTGCGTGGTGCCATCGGCACCTTCGACTTCGACGTGCTCTGGGTTGATTCCGATCAGGTCCTTGGTGCGCAAGGAGGTCTGATCCTTCCACCAGATAAAGCCACCGCCGATCACCGCTATCAGCAACAGCAGGCTGACGATACGCAAAATGGTGTGGGAAACCCGTACAGGTTCTTCGATACGACCCAGGCTATGCACGCTGCTGCCTTGGGAGTCGGTACCGGTGTATTGGTCAAACCCCTGGACCAGCAGGGTCTGGTCCATGCCGAGCAATTTGGCATAGGCACGAATATAGCCGCGGGCAAAGGTGTGCCCAGGCAGCTTGTCGAAAGCGCCAGTTTCCAGGTTGCCCAAAGAACCCACGGTGAGGTTGAGCTTCAGAGCCACTTCCGCCAGCGACCAACCATTGCTTTCGCGGGCCTGACGCAAGGTCTCACCAGGGTTTACGCGAGTCGCTGCTACAACTTCGGGATGCGCCGCTTTCATCATTGCTCCGACAGGTATTGCTGATATTCCGGCGTACCGGGATAGAGTCGTTTTAATTGCAGGCCTGCACTTGCGGCCTTGTCGCGATCTTCGAACACTTTTGCCAGTCGAACGCCGAGCAATAGACTACGTGCATTTTGCTCGGTCAGCAGGCTAAAACGATCGTAATAGTCACGTGCGGGCACATAATGCCTGTCTTCGAAGGACAACTCAGCCATTTCCAGCAACGCGCGGGGTTGTTGACGGTTCAGTCGCAGAGCCTTTTCCAGTTGCTGCTGGGCCAGATCGCGCTGGCCGAGCATCGAAGCGGTCATGCCCAGATTCTCAAAAACCCGCGAGCGCTCAGGATAAAGCGTATCGGCAGCCGCTTGTTCAAAGCGCTGGTAAGCGTCCTGGTAACGTTTTTCTTCGAAGAGAAAACTGCCGTAGTTATTCAAAATACGTGCATCGCCGGGACGCGAGGACAATGCCTTGCGAAAATGCTGGTCAGCGAGCTCAGGCTCCATCTCGGCCTGAAACACCAGCCCCAGGGCCGCATTCGCATCAGGGTCCGAGTTATCCAGATCAAGGGCTTTCTTCAACGGGGCTTTCGCCCGCTCAGTCATCCCCTGCTGCAGATACCCAAGACCCAGCTGCACATAGGCCGCACGCGCCTCGTCCCGCCCCTTGCTCGTTTTCATTGGGTTGAAATCACCCGATAAAACACAGCCAGCCGAGAGGCTGGCGAAAAGCAGAAGCAGCGCGACGCGCAGGGACATAGAGATCCTCTCTTAAGTACGATTCGCAGCGCTTTGCGGTACATCGGACTCGGCGCTCAACTCGCGCACGGCGATATAACGTTCGCTGCGACGGGTGCGATCCAGCACCTGTCCTACTAATTGGCCACACGCAGCATCAATATCTTCACCGCGGGTGGTGCGTACGGTGACATTGAAGCCTGCATGATGCAGCTGATCCTGGAAACGGCGAATGGCATTGTTGCTAGGGCGCTCGTAACCGGAATGGGGGAACGGATTGAACGGGATCAGGTTGATCTTGCAAGGAGTGTCCTTGAGCAACTCAATCATCTCTACTGCGTGCTCGACCTTGTCATTAATGTCTTTGAGCAAGGTGTACTCGATGGTCAACACGCGCTTTTCACCCAAGGACGACATGTAGCGCTGACAGGACTCAAGGAGCATCTTAAGCGGATACTTCTTGTTGATCGGCACCAATTGGTTACGCAATGCGTCATTCGGTGCGTGCAGGGACAACGCCAGGGAGACGTCAATGTGCTTGGACAGCTCATCGATCATCGGCACCACGCCAGAGGTAGACAACGTCACCCGGCGCTTGGAGATACCGTAACCCAGATCATCCATCATCAGATGCATGGCGGCGACGACGTTGTCGAAGTTCAGCAGCGGCTCACCCATGCCCATCATCACCACGTTGGTGATGGCACGGTCGGCGGTTGCCGGGATGCTGCCAAACGATTTATTGGCAATCCACACCTGACCGATGACTTCGGCGGCGGTGAGGTTGCTATTGAAGCCTTGCTTGCCAGTGGAGCAGAAACTGCAATCCAGGGCACAGCCTGCCTGGGACGAAACGCACAGAGTGCCGCGTTTGCCCTGGGGAATGTAAACGGTCTCGACGCAGCTGCCGGACTCCACGCGCACCACCCATTTACGGGTGCCATCGGTGGAGATGTCCTCGCTGACCACTTCCGGACCACGAATTTCAGCAACGACCTTGAGCTTTTCGCGCAAGGCCTTGCTGACGTTCGTCATGGCATCGAAATCATCGACGCCAAGGTGGTGAATCCACTTCATTACCTGACCGGCACGGAAACGCTTCTCCCCGATTGAGTCGAAGAATTTTTCCATTTCCAGCTGAGTAAGACCCAACAGGTTTGTTTTGCCAGTCGATGTAGTCATGGATTCATCCTCACTCGGTGGCCTTAGGCCTTACGAGCGGTTACTTCAGTAGCGGCGAAAAAGTATGCGATTTCACGTGCAGCAGCAGCTTCCGAATCGGAACCGTGTACAGCGTTGGCGTCGATGGAGTCAGCGAAGTCAGCACGGATGGTGCCGGCAGCAGCTTCTTTAGGGTTGGTAGCGCCCATCAGCTCGCGGTTCAGAGCGATGGCGTTTTCGCCTTCCAGAACCTGAACAACAACCGGACCGGAGATCATGAAAGCAACCAGGTCGCCGAAGAAACCACGGGCGCTGTGCTCAGCGTAGAAGCCTTCAGCTTCGGCTTTGGACAGTTGCTTCATTTTCGAAGCTACGACCTGCAGGCCAGCTTTTTCGAAACGAGTAACGATCTCGCCGATAACGTTTTTAGCAACGGCGTCAGGCTTGATGATGGAGAAAGTACGTTGAACAGCCATGGTGTAACTCCAGAAACGGTGATTAATACGAAAAATTAAACCCGCGAATTATACGCGGGTTTAAGGGGATTGCCTAACTGCGTAGGGGGCGTTCAGTCGGCTTCTTCGATCCAGGCAGACTGAATGGCCTCGAGAACTTTCTCACCGCCACGCTGAGGATCGTCGCTGAAATCTGGCAACTCCAGAACCCAGCGGTGCAGATCGACGAAATTAACCGAAAGCGGATCCACATCCGGCTTGCTTTCAGCCAGCTGGATCGCGATTTCCAGCACATCAACCCATTTCAGACTCATAACAGTTCCTTGAATCAGTGCGCCGCTTCGGCCGCATGGTTGAGCGAGTATTTCGGAATTTCGATGGTCAGGTCTTCAGTCCCGACGATGGCCTGACAGGTCAGCCGCGACTGAGCTTCCAGACCCCAGGCCCGATCAAGATAGTCTTCTTCCAGCTCATCGGCCTCATTCAGCGAGTCGAAACCTTCGCGAATGATGCAGTGACACGTGGTGCAGGCGCAGACTCCGCCGCAAGCGCTCTCGATCTCGATATGGTTGTCATGCGCCACGTCGAGAATGGATTGACCGGTCTCAGCCTCTACAACCATACCGTCCGGGCAATGCTCGGCGTGAGGCAGGAAAATGATCTGCGGCATCAGCTATTCCTCAATTTCATTCAGGTTGCGCCCCGCCAGAGCGGCTTTCACCGTCGAGTCCAGGCGGCGGGCTGCAAAGGCATCGGTCACTTGCGACAGACGCTTGGTCTGCTGCTCGATGGCGTAACCATCGGTGCCTTTCATCAATTCGGTCAGTTCCTGCATCTGCAACTCGATGACCATGCGCTCTTCGGCATCGAGCAAACGCTCGCCGTCGACATCCAGAGCACCCTGCACCGCTTCGATCAGGCGCTGGGCATCGACCTGCTGCTCACGCAGCACCCGGGCGACCTTGTCGTCGTTGGCGTGCTGGAACGAATCCTTGAGCATCCGGGCGATTTCGCCATCGGTCAGACCGTAGGACGGCTTGACCTGAATGCTGGCTTCAACGCCCGAACCCAGTTCGCGGGCCGCAACGCTGAGCAGACCATCGGCATCGACCTGGAAGGTCACACGAATTTTCGCCGCACCCGCGACCATGGCCGGGATACCACGCAATTCGAAACGCGCCAGGGAGCGGCAATCGCTAATCAGCTCGCGCTCACCCTGCAGCACGTGAATCATCATGGCCGACTGGCCATCTTTGTAGGTCGTGAAGTCCTGAGCCCGCGCGACAGGGATGGTGGTGTTGCGTGGAATCACCTTCTCCATCAACCCGCCCATGGTTTCCAGCCCCAGGGACAGCGGAATCACGTCAAGCAACAACAGTTCGTCGCCGTCACGCTTGTTGCCGGCCAGAGTATCGGCCTGGATCGCAGCGCCAATGGCCACTACTTGATCCGGATCGATCTCGGTCAACGGCTGACGACCGAACATTTCGGCCACCGCGTCACGAACCCGTGGAACGCGGGTCGAACCACCGACCATGACCACGGCCTGAACATCGTCCAACTCAATACCTGAATCGCGAACAGCGCGCCGGCAAGCCTTCAGACTCTGCGCAACCATCGACTCAATCAGCGCATCGAATACCAAACGACTCAGTTCGGCACGCCAGCTGCCGTAGACAACCTCAACCGAATCGGTTTGCGTCAGCGCTTCTTTAGCAGCACAAGCGGTTTGCAACAGATTGCGCTGAGCACCCGGATCAAGGTCGGCGGACAAACCAGCCTGCTCGATAATCCAGCTGGCAATCGCATGATCGAAGTCATCACCACCCAAGGCGCTATCGCCGCCAGTGGCCAGAACCTCGAAAACACCGCCCGTCAGACGCAAAATCGAAATATCGAAGGTGCCGCCGCCCAGGTCATAGATAGCAACGACGCCTTCGGCATGCTGATCCAGACCATAAGCCACCGCCGCAGCGGTCGGCTCGTTGAGCAAACGCAGGACGTTAAGGCCGGCCAGCTTGGCCGCATCCTTGGTTGCCTGACGCTGAGAGTCATCGAAATAGGCCGGAACGGTAATCACCGCACCCACCAATTCGCCGCCCAGGGCCTCTTCGGCACGCTGACGCAGCACCTTGAGGATATCGGCGGAGACTTCGACCGGGCTTTTCGGCCCCTGCACGGTGTCGATGAACGGCATGTGCGATTCGCCGTCGACAAAGCGGTACGGCAACTGTTCACCGAGCTGCTTGACGTCGGAAAGACCACGCCCCATCAAGCGCTTGACCGACAACACGGTATTGAACGGGTCGCTTGCAGCCGCCAGCTTGGCCGACATGCCCACTTCGATGCGATCAGCGTGATAGCGCACGGCAGACGGCATAATGACCTGCCCGTCAGCGTCGGCCAGAGGCTCGGAAAGACCACTGCGCAATGCAGCGACCAGCGAATTGGTAGTGCCCAAGTCGATACCGACCGCCAGACGACGCTGGTGCGGTTGGGGACTTTGGCCGGGTTCGGCGATCTGCAGTAGGGCCATCGTTATCAGGACTTATCTGTATATCAGGCGTGCGACCGAGGCGGCACTGGGTTAATCGTCGAGGCGCTCTTCTAACTGGCGCACTTCGTAGGTGAGCTTGTCGAGGAACTGCATGCGCCGCATCAGGCGCTCGGCCTGTTCACGTTGCGCTGCATCATCCCAGCAAGCTGCGAAGCTTTCGTTCAGCTCATCCTGAGCGACCTTCAAGCGGCGCTTGAATACCACAATCCCGGCCAGATCGGCACTGTCTTGCAGATCCTCAAGCTCTTCGCGCCATTGCATCTGCTGCAGAAGAAACTCAGGATCTTGCACCGTGACTTCCAGCGGCAGCTCACGACCACCCATGGCGAGCAGGTATCGCGCGCGTTTCGGGGGATTCTTGAGCGTCTGGTAAGCCTCGTTGAGGCTCGCGGAGTGCTCTAGCGCCAGCCGTTGCTCACGCTCGGAAGCGTCAGCAAAGCGGTCTGGATGAACACCGCGCGCCAACTCTCGATAGCGCGTGGCCAACTGCTCGAGATCCAGACGGAAACTCGGCCGCAGTTCAAATAAAGCGAAATGACAAGGAGTACCCACGAGCAGCCTCAGATGTTGAAGCTTTCGCCGCAGCCACATTCACCGCGCACGTTGGGGTTGTTGAACTTGAAGCCTTCGTTCAACCCTTCCTTGACGAAATCGAGCTCGGTACCGTCCAGGTAAGCCAGGCTTTTCGGGTCGATGATCACTTTTTCGCCGTGACTTTCGAACACCTGATCGTCCGCAACCACCTCGTCGACAAACTCCAGCACGTAGGCAAGGCCGGAACAGCCTGTGGTGCGAACACCCAGACGAATCCCTTCACCTTTGCCGCGCCCGTTGAGGGAGCGTCGCACGTGTTGAGCAGCCGCTTCTGTCATGCTGATAGCCATCGGTGACTCCTTACTCGTCGCCAAATCTTGAAATTCAGATCAAGCCTTTCTTCTGCTTGTAATCGCGAACGGCCGCTTTGATAGCGTCTTCAGCGAGTACCGAGCAGTGAATTTTTACCGGCGGCAAAGCCAGTTCTTCAGCCAGCTGAGTGTTTTTGATGGTCTCTGCCTCATCCAGAGTCTTACCTTTCATCCACTCGGTCGCCAGGGAGCTGGAGGCGATAGCCGAACCGCAACCATAAGTCTTGAACTTGGCGTCTTCGATGATGCCTTGATCGTTGACCTTGATCTGCAGACGCATAACGTCGCCGCAGGCCGGAGCGCCGACCATGCCGGTACCGACATCAGGATCTTCCGCATCCATCTTGCCGACGTTGCGCGGGTTCTCGTAGTGGTCGATGACCTTTTCGCTGTAAGCCATGATTCTCAATCCTCACTCATCAGAGAGTCGCTCTAGAAGCCCTGCAACCTCACAGGGCCCGTTTTCGGCGACTTAAATTCAGTGTGCCGCCCACTCGATTTTCGAAATGTCGACGCCGTCTTTATACATGTCCCACAGCGGCGACAGAGTGCGCAGCTTGGTAACAGCCTCGCAAACTTTCTGCGCGGCGTAGTCGATTTCTTCTTCGGTGGTGAAACGGCCGAAAGTGAAACGGATCGAGCTGTGTGCCAGTTCGTCGTTGCGGCCCAGGGCGCGCAGAACGTACGAAGGCTCCAGGGAAGCCGAGGTGCACGCCGAACCAGACGAAACCGCCAGATCCTTGAGTGCCATGATCAGCGACTCGCCTTCAACGTAGTTGAAGCTCAGGTTCAGGTTGTGCGGTACGCGGGAAGTCATGCTGCCGTTGATGTACAGCTCTTCCAGGCTTTCGACCTGCTTGAAGAAACGGTCGCTCAGGGCTTTGATGCGCACGTTTTCGCTAGCCATGTCTTCCTTGGCTACACGGAATGCTTCGCCCATGCCGACGATCTGGTGAGTCGCCAGGGTGCCGGAGCGCATGCCACGCTCGTGACCGCCGCCGTGCATGGTCGCTTCAATACGAACACGCGGCTTGCGGCTCACGTACAGCGCGCCTATGCCTTTAGGGCCATAGGTCTTGTGGGCAGAGAAGGACATCAGGTCGACTTTCAGCTTCGACAGATCGATCTCGACCTTGCCGGTGGACTGCGCACCGTCGACGTGGAACAACACGCCTTTGGAACGAGTCAGCTCGCCGATGGCGGCGATGTCGTTGATGGTGCCGATTTCGTTGTTCACGTGCATGATCGAAACCAGGATGGTGTCGTCGCGCATCGCGGCTTCGACCATGGCTGGAGTGATCAGACCGTCTTCACCCGGCTCGATGTAGGTGACTTCGAAACCTTCACGCTCCAGTTGGCGCATGGTATCGAGGACAGCCTTATGTTCGATCTTGGAGGTGATCAGGTGCTTGCCTTTAGTGGCATAGAAATGCGCGACACCCTTGATTGCCAGGTTGTCGGACTCGGTGGCACCGGAGGTCCAGACGATTTCACGCGGGTCGGCGTTGACCAGGTCAGCGACCTGCCGACGAGCGTTTTCCACGGACTCTTCAGCTTTCCAGCCAAACACGTGGGAACGGGACGCCGGGTTACCGAAGTTTCCGTCGACCAGCAGGCACTCACTCATCTTTTGCGCGACACGCGGATCAACCGGGGTGGTCGCAGAGTAATCAAGGTAAATCGGCAATTTCATGGACTATCTCCTAAATCAGGCTGGCTGGCGTGCCGCTAGCTCTATGGCTGTCATTCGACGGCGGACGCTTCTATCTTATCCAAACGCGGCGCCTTGCTATTGCTGCGGCGCAGGTCCTGACGCTGGGCTACTTCTTGCACCTCACGGCGGGTCACAAGGTCAGCCAAGCTGATACTGCTCAGAAATTCATGGATCTGCAGGCTGAGATCGCACCACAAGTGGTGGGTCAGGCAAGTGTCGCCGGCATGGCAATCGCCAAGACCCTGGCAACGGGTTGCATCGACTGACTCATTCACCGCATCGATCACCTGAGCGACCTGGATTCCCTGCATGTCGCGCGACAGCTGATAGCCGCCACCAGGACCACGAACACTGGACACCAGATTGCTGCGGCGCAATTTGGCGAAGAGTTGCTCGAGGTAGGACAGGGAAATGCCTTGGCGTTCAGAGATATCGGCCAGGGACACCGGCCCATTTTGCGCGTGCAACGCCAGGTCAAGCATGGCGGTTACAGCGTATCGGCCTTTTGTAGTCAGTCTCATGGACGGGCACCACGGGGTTTCGGAATGGGAGCGAGTATGCAATTCCCGAGTATTTAAGTCAACTATAAGACCTAGTGATTTACTCGGGTTTACCAGCAAAAAGAGCGCGCGAATGATAGCAGGATCCACGGCGTAATGGCACGCTCGCAACACGGACCCGGAATGCAAACCCTATCCGTAGGAGCTGCCGCAGGCTGCGATCTTTTCAGGATCGGCTGCGATCATTTAAAGATCAAAAGATCGCAGCCTGACGGCAGCTCCTACGGGAGATGTGAGGCGCGCAGGTCAGCTGGCCTGACTCTCATCTTTGCCTTTTACACAGGCAAAATCTTCTTCGCGCAGTTCGGGCAGGTCCTTCGCGCAGTAGGTACTGCCCAGATCCTTGAGCGCGCCGCACATACCTTCGAGACGACCGTCCACAGCCTGCAGGTGGTCGAGCAACTGACCAATGGCCCGTGCGACCGGGTCCGGCATGTCTTCGCCGACACCGTAGGCATCGAATCCGATCTTCTCCGCCATCGCCTTGCGCTTGGCGTGCAGCTCGTCATCGGACTTCATGATGATCCGCCCCGGAATGCCGACCACCGTAGCACCCGCCGGTACAGCCTTGGTTACCACCGCATTGGAGCCAACCTTGGCACCGGCACCGACCGTGAACGGCCCCAAAACCTTGGCGCCCGCCCCTACCACTACGCCATCTTCCAGCGTCGGGTGGCGCTTGCCTTTGTTCCAGCTGGTTCCGCCGAGAGTCACACCCTGGTAAAGAGTGACGTCATCGCCGATCTCGGCGGTCTCGCCAATCACAATGCCCATGCCATGGTCGATAAAGAAGCGCCGACCGACCTTGGCCCCCGGATGGATCTCGATCCCGGTCAACCAGCGACCGAAGTTCGACACAACCCGCGCCAGCCACTTCCAGCCCATACCCCACAAAGCCGACGCCAAGCGATGAATCCAGATCGCATGCATACCGGGATAGCAGGTCAAAACCTCAAAGGCATTACGCGCCGCCGGATCACGATGAAAAACACTCTGAATATCTTCACGCAAACGCTCGAACATCATTAATCCTTCCGTTTAAGAAGCTCGCCACGGGCCGCTTTCTGGGTTTCCGTGAGGATGCCACGCAAAATATTCATTTCCGCCCGACTGACCGAGCTGCGTCCGTACAACCGGCGCAGGCGCGCCATCAAATGCCGCGGCTTTTCAGGATCGAGAAACTCGATAGCCACCAGAGTCTGCTCCAGGTGCTCATAGAATCGCTCCAGCTCATCCATGGTCGCCAGCTCGCCACTCTTGGTCGATGCCACTTCATCCTTCTCAACCTTGCTCGGCTGACCTTCGGCCGCCAACCAGGACATGCGCACTTCATAGCTCAGCACCTGCACCGCCGCCCCAAGGTTCAGCGAGCTGAATTCAGGGTCCGACGGGATATGCACGTGATAATGACATCGCTGCAACTCTTCATTGGTCAGGCCGGAATCTTCACGGCCAAACACCAGAGCGATCTCGGCGCCTTGCGCGGCCTCCTCGACCACCTTCACCCCGCACTCACGCGGATCGAGCAGCGGCCAAGGGATGCGACGGTCACGAGCACTGGTGCCCAACACTAGATTGCAGCCGACCAAGGCTTCTTCCAGAGTGGCGACGACTTGTGCATTTTCAAGGATGTCCCCGGCACCCGAGGCGCGTGCGTCGGCCTCATGGTTCGGGAAAATGCGCGGCTCGACCAGCACCAGCCGCGTCAGCCCCATATTCTTCATGGCACGCGCAGCCCCGCCGATGTTTCCGGGATGGCTGGTATTGACCAGGACGACACGAATGTTTTGCAGCAAGGGAGGCGCTCTCGAACACGGGAAAGGGGAGCAAATCTTACAGACCATCCTAGAGTTAAGCTATGAAAGCGAACGTCGGCCTTCATCTGTAGAAAGTTTCTGCTAGAATGCTCGGCTTTCTTTAACAACCTTAGGTGACACATCCATGCAGCCCATGCTGAATATCGCGCTGCGCGCCGCCCGCAGCGCCAGTGAATTGATTTTCCGCTCCATCGAGCGCCTGGATACCATCAAGGTCGACGAAAAAGACGCCAAGGACTACGTGTCCGAAGTTGATCGTGCTGCCGAGCAGAAAATCATCGATGCCTTGCGCAAGGCTTACCCGACTCACGGCATCCTCGGCGAAGAAACCGGCATGCACGCTGGTAGCGGCGACGGTGAAGACTACCTGTGGATCATCGACCCACTGGACGGCACCACCAACTTCTTGCGCGGCGTTCCGCACTTCGCTGTCAGCATCGCCTGCAAATATCGCGGTCGCCTGGAACACGCAGTGGTTCTGGACCCTGTTCGCCAGGAAGAATTCACCGCTAGCCGTGGTCGCGGCGCTCAGCTCAATGGTCGTCGTCTGCGTGTCAGCGGTCGCACCAGCCTTGAAGGCGCTTTGCTGGGTACGGGCTTCCCGTTCCGCGATGATCAGATGGACAACCTCGAGAACTATCTGGGCATGTTCCGCAGCCTGGTTGGCCAAACCGCCGGCATCCGCCGCGCCGGTGCCGCCAGCCTCGATCTGGCCTACGTTGCGGCCGGTCGCTACGACGCATTCTGGGAGTCGGGCCTGTCCGAGTGGGACATGGCTGCAGGCGCCCTGCTGATCCAGGAAGCTGGCGGCCTGGTGAGCGACTTCACCGGCGGTCACGACTTCCTTGAGAAAGGCCACGTTGTTGCCGGTAACACCAAGTGCTTCAAGGCTGTACTGACGGCTATCCAGCCGCACCTGCCGGCTTCGCTGAAACGCTAAGCATCAGGCACAAAAAAAGCACCCTTCGGGGTGCTTTTTTTATGGCCAGGATTTGGGTATTAAACTTGCAAACCACAACCCCTGTAGGAGCAGCCGGTCGACGCTCGATTGCTCGCGATGGACTCAAAGGCGACGCGCTTATTCAGAAAACGCGCGTTATCGGTAACGTCCATCGCGAGCAAGCTCGCTCCTACATTATTAGATCCGGAGCATTCGCTTACTGGGCAGGCTGGTTCTGACCGAGAATCAGCTGACCTTCTTTGTTGACCGGAATCTGGTTGCCTGGATCACGATCCATGCGCACCTTGCCTTCCTTACCATTCAACGAATATCTCACGTCATAACCCACAACCTTGTCGCTGATGTCATTGACCGTGTTGCAGCGGGTCTGGGTCGTGGAGTAGGTATCTTTGTTCTGCATGTTTTCCTGGACCTTGTTGCCGGCGTAACCGCCGCCAACTGCGCCCGCAACGGTGGCGAGCTTTTTGCCATTACCGCCACCCACCATGTTGCCCAACAAACCACCGCCAACAGCACCGATCACCGTACCCATGATCTGGTGCTGATCCTTCACCGGCGCCTGCCGGGTCACGGTGACGTCCTTGCAAACCTCACGTGGTGTTTTGATCTGTGTCTTGACCGGCTCCACCGCCAGCACTTGCGCATACTCAGGGCCGCTTTTTACCAGGTTATAGGTGGCAACAGCACCCCCGGCAGTCACACCGACAGCACCCAATACAGCACCAACCAGCAACGACTTGTTCATCATGAATCTCCTGACTATCACAGGCGGGACGTACCCGCGCTTCTCCCAGCCTTGGAGCACAAAAAAAGGCGCGAGTTCAATACTCGCGCCTTTTTGGCTGAAACCAGAAGAGACAATTACCGTTATGGGCGGTCGTCGACTTCCTTTTCAGTGCTGACAGAAGGAATCAAATCCTCACTGCTCAGATTCAACCAGATCAGCACCACGTTGGCGATGTAGATCGACGAGTAAGTACCCGCCAACACACCGATAAACAGCGCGATGGAGAAGCCGAACAGGTTGTCGCCACCAAAGAACAGCAGCGCAGTGATCGCCAGCAAGGTGGAGATCGACGTGGCCATGGTCCGCAGCAGGGTTTGCGTGGTCGAGATGTTGATGTTCTCGATCAGGGTTGCCTTGCGCAGGACACGGAAGTTCTCACGAACCCGGTCGAATACCACGATGGTGTCGTTCAGCGAGTAACCGATGATCGCCAATACTGCCGCCAGCACCGTCAGGTCGAAGGTGATCTGGAAGAACGACAGGATACCCACGGTCACGATCACGTCGTGGATTAGCGAAACGATGGCACCGACCGCGAACTTCCACTGAAAGCGGAAAGCCAGGTAGATCAGGATGCCACCCAGCGCCATCAGCATGCCGAGGCCGCCTTGGTCGCGCAGCTCTTCACCCACCTGCGGGCCGACGAACTCGACGCGCTTGACCTTGGCAGGGTTGTCGCCGCCAACCTTCTGCAGCGCTTCAGCCACCTGATGACCCAGTTGCGGATCTTCACCTGGCATACGCACCAGCAGGTCAGTGGTCGCACCAAAGCTCTGAACGATAGCTTCGTGATACCCGGCCTCTGTCAGCTGGGTACGAACCTTGGTGACATCGGCCGGACGCTCGTAGGTCAGCTCGATGAGCGTACCGCCGGTGAAGTCCAGACCGTAGTTGAGGCCCTTATGAAACCAGCTGAACAGAGCCAGGCAGGTAAGGAGCAATGTGACGCCGAACGCAAAGTTGCGAACGCCCATGAAGTTGATTGTACGTAACATGGCAGCCCCTTAAATCCACAACTTCTTGAAGTCACGACCGCCGAAGATCAGGTTGACCATCGCGCGGGTCACCATGATGGCCGTGAACATCGAGGTAAAGATCCCGAGGGACATGGTCACCGCAAAGCCTTTGACGGGACCTGTGCCCATGGCAAAGAGAATCCCGCCGACCAACAGAGTTGTCAGGTTGGCGTCGAGAATCGCGGTGAATGCCCGGCCGAAGCCTTCGTTGATTGCCCGCTGCACCGTCATGCCGGCAGCGATCTCTTCACGTATCCGCGAGAAGATCAGTACGTTGGCGTCGACCGCCATGCCCATGGTCAAGACGATACCGGCGATACCTGGCAGGGTCAGCGTTGCACCCAGCAAGGACATCAAGGCCAGCAGCAACACCATGTTCACCGCCAGTGCAACCGTGGCGATCAGACCGAAGAAACGGTAGATAGCCATGATGAACAGCGAAACGAACAGCATGCCCCACAGGGATGCATCGATACCTTTGGTGATGTTGTCAGCACCCAGGCTCGGACCAATGGTGCGTTCTTCAGCGAAGTACATCGGCGCCGCCAGACCACCGGCACGCAGCAGCAGGGCCAGCTCGGAAGACTCACCCTGACCGTTCAGGCCAGTGATACGGAACTGCGCACCCAGCGGCGACTGAATGGTCGCCAGGCTGATGATCTTCTTCTCTTCCTTGAAGGTTTGAACCGGCACATCTTTCTCGACACCGTCGACCACTTGCTTGACGTAAGTGGTGACTGGCCGCTGCTCGATGAAGATCACCGCCATGCTGCGACCGACGTTGCTGCGAGTCGCACGGCTCATCAGTTCGCCGCCGTGACCGTCGAGACGGATATTCACTTCCGGAGTACCGTGCTCGCCGAAACCAGCCTTGGCGTCAGTCACCTGGTCACCCGTGATGATCAGACCACGCTCGATTTGCGCTGGAGGACGCTTGCCTTCGCGGAATTCGAAAGTCTCGGAAGTGGCTTTCGAAGCGCCTGGCTCTGCGGCCAGACGGAACTCAAGGTTGGCCGTCTTGCCGAGGATCCGCTTGGCTTCAGCAGTGTCCTGCACGCCCGGCAGCTCAACCACGATACGGTTGGCACCCTGACGCTGAACGATAGGTTCGGCAACACCCAGCTCGTTGACGCGGTTACGTACCGTGGTCAAGTTCTGCTTGATGGAGTATTCACGGATTTCCGCCAGCTTGGCCGGGGTCATCGCCAGACGCAGCACCGCCTGACCATTGAGGTCGGCCGGAACAATGTCGAAATCTTTGAAGTTCTTGCGGATCAGAGCACGGGCCTGTTCGCGGGAAGCGTCATCACTGAAGCCCAGCTGAATGGCACCACCCAGTTGCGGCAGGCTGCGATAGCGCAGGCGCTCTTTACGCAACAGGCTCTTGACGTCGCCTTCGTAGACTTTCAGGCGTGCATCGAGGGCTTTTTCCATGTCCACTTCCAGCAGGAAGTGCACACCACCGGACAAGTCCAGACCCAGCTTCATCGGGTGCGCGCCAAGGCTGCGCAGCCATTTTGGAGTGGTCTGTGCCAGGTTCAGTGCGACGACATAGTCATCACCCAATGCCTTGCGCACTACGTCTTTGGCTGGAAGCTGATCTTCCTGCTTGGTCAGACGCAACAAACCGCCCTTGCCATTGGCAGCCAGAGAAGAGGCTTTTACAGCGATCCCGGCATCGACAAGCGCTTTGCTCACACGATCCAGATCGGCCTGATTGACCTGCAGCGCGGTACTTGCGCCACTGATCTGAATAGCCGGATCGTCAGGATATAAATTGGGAGCGGAATAAATAAATCCGATCGCCAGCACCGCCAGGATCAGTATGTATTTCCACAGAGGGTATTTGTTCAGCATCACGCCGCCCGCTTATGACGCGGGGCGCCTTGCGCGCCCCGTCGATTGGTAGAAGTTGGAACTTAGATCGCTTTCAGCGTGCCTTTTGGCAGCGTGGCGGCGATAGCGCCTTTCTGGAACTTCAACTCTACCGAGTCGGAAACTTCAAGAACCACGAAATCGTCAGCCACTTTAGTGATCTTGCCGGCGATACCACCGGAGGTCACAACTTCGTCACCTTTTTGCAAGTTGCCCAGCAGGTTTTTCTGCTCTTTGGCGCGCTTGGCCTGTGGACGCCAGATCATCAGATAGAAGATGACCAGGAAGCCGACCAGGAAAATCCATTCAAAACCGCCGCCCATTGGGCCAGCAGCGGCAGGTGCAGCAGCGTCCGCGAAAGCGGCAGGGATCAAAAAGCTCATTTAGCACTCCAGTTGCAAATATTGAATCTTAGGGTCAGAAAACTTAGTCCAAAGGCGGAACAGGCAACCCGCGTTTGGCATAGAAGGTATCGACAAAGGCGGCCAATGTACCCTGTTGAATAGACTCGCGCAAACCAGCCATAAGCACCTGGTAATGGCGCAAATTGTGGATGGTATTCAACATGCTACCCAGCATTTCGCCGCACTTGTCCAGATGATGCAGATAAGCGCGGGAGAAGTTCTGGCAGGTATAGCAATCGCAGGTCGGATCCAGCGGGGAATCATCATGGCGATGGAACGCGTTGCGGATCTTCAGCACGCCAGTATCAATGAACAGATGCCCATTGCGGGCATTGCGGGTTGGCATCACGCAATCGAACATGTCCACACCGCGGCGCACACCCTCAACCAGATCTTCTGGTTTGCCAACGCCCATAAGGTAACGAGGTTTGTCAGCCGGCATCAGGCCCGGCAAGTAGTCCAGCACCTTGATCATCTCGTGCTTGGGCTCGCCCACCGACAAACCGCCGATAGCCAGGCCGTCAAAGCCAATCTTGTCCAGGCCTTCCAGGGAGCGCATGCGCAGGTCCTGGTGCATACCGCCCTGAACGATACCGAACAGTGCAGCAGTGTTGTCGCCATGGGCATTCTTCGAACGCTGAGCCCAGCGCAACGACAGCTCCATGGACACCCGTGCAACGTCTTCATCGGCCGGGTACGGCGTGCATTCGTCGAAAATCATCACGATGTCCGAACCGAGGTCGCGCTGAACCTGCATCGACTCTTCCGGGCCCATGAAGACTTTCGCGCCATCGACCGGCGAGGCGAAGGTCACACCCTCCTCCTTGATCTTGCGCATGGCACCCAGGCTGAACACCTGGAAACCACCGGAGTCGGTCAGAATCGGGCCTTTCCACTGCATGAAGTCATGCAGGTCGCCGTGCTTCTTGATCACTTCAGTGCCAGGACGCAGCCACAAGTGAAAGGTGTTGCCGAGAATGATTTCAGCGCCCGTGGCGGTGATATCCCGCGGCAGCATGCCCTTGACCGTGCCGTACGTGCCGACCGGCATGAACGCTGGCGTCTCGACAGTACCGCGGGGGAAGGTCAGACGACCACGACGAGCCTTGCCATCAGTGGCGAGCAACTCAAAAGACATACGACTCATGCTTGATCCTCAGGGCCGCGTGGCGCGGGATTACGGGTGATGAACATCGCATCACCGTAGCTGAAAAAGCGGTATCCATGCTCAACGGCCGCTGCATAAGCAGCCATGGCTTCGGGATAACCGGCGAACGCCGAAACCAGCATCAACAATGTGGATTCGGGCAAATGGAAGTTGGTCACCAAGGCATCGACCACATGGAACGGCCGACCCGGGTAGATAAAGATATCGGTGTCGCCACTGAATGGCTTGAGCACACCATCGCGGGCCGCGCTTTCCAGCGAACGCACGCTGGTGGTGCCGACTGCAATCACCCGCCCACCACGGGCACGGCAAGCAGCGACCGCATCCACCACCTCCTGGCTGACTTCGAGCCATTCATTGTGCATGTGGTGATCTTCGATACGCTTCACGCGCACCGGCTGAAACGTCCCCGCGCCGACGTGCAGTGTCACGAACGCAGTCTCGACGCCCTTGGCGGCAATCGCCTCCAGCAGCGGCTGATCGAAATGCAGCCCCGCGGTCGGCGCGGCCACCGCGCCCAGACGCTCGGCGTAGACGGTTTGATAACGCTCGCGGTCCGAGCCTTCATCCGGGCGGTCTATATAAGGAGGCAACGGCATGTGCCCGACGCGATCGAGCAGCGGCAGCACTTCCTCGGCAAACCCCAGCTCGAACAACGTGTCATGGCGCGCCAGCATTTCGGCTTCGCCCCCACCGTCGATAAGGATCTTCGAACCCGGCTTCGGCGACTTGCTGGAGCGCACATGGGCCAGCACGCGATGACTGTCGAGCACCCGCTCAACCAGAATTTCCAGCTTGCCGCCGGAAGCCTTCTGGCCAAAAAGCCGCGCCGGAATCACCCGGGTATTGTTGAACACCATCAAGTCGCCCGGGCGCAAATGCTCAAGCAAATCAGTGAATTGACGGTGTGCCAGGGCGCCGCTGACCCCATCCAGGGTCAACAGGCGACTGCCTCGACGCTCGGCCAAAGGATGGCGAGCGATCAAGGAATCAGGGAGCTCGAAGGTAAAGTCAGCAACGCGCATGATGGAGTTCGTCTAGCAGGGCCGCAAAGTTTAGCGGAAATAGTAAAAATTCTCCATGAAACGTGATTGACCAACGGTAATCTCATCTCTATACTTCGCCGCCATTGAGCCCTGATGGCGGAATTGGTAGACGCGGCGGATTCAAAATCCGTTTTCGAAAGGAGTGGGAGTTCGAGTCTCCCTCGGGGCACCAAAATTAAGAAAGGCCTTGCTTTGCAAGGCCTTTTTTTTCGCCTATAGAAAAGAGATTCCACCGCACCACCGTCCCGTAGGAGCTGCCGAAGGCTGCGATCTTTTGATCCTTCTGCTCTTCCACACCTCCTGCACCGGTAAGACATTTCACAAGGATTCCCCCATGGAATTGCCACTGGAAACAGTCGCCCTTTTCTCCCTCAAGCTGGCTTATGAGACGGAAGGTCAAAGTCCGATTTTGCGCGACGATCTGATAATGAGCGACTATCAGAAGGACGTATTTGGCTTGCTGGTGCGCAGAGGTGATGTCGAGGCTATCCAGCTTAAAGTGGATCAATGCCTGGGTTTGGCGCTGAAAGCTATAGGCGGTGTTAATACACCGCTAGGTCGCGAGCTGAATAGGTTGTCAGCTGATTTCGGCGGTGCTCAGACCATGGCGCAGCTTGATACCCCGCTGATCGCGCTCAAGGACTACCTCAAAGACATTCAGTGAATGAGGGAGAACGGTCAGAAGCGGCCCCAAAAGACGAACCCTGCCCTTGCGTAATGGTCAGATAAGTGATGGCATTGGGAAGAGACAAGAGCTACAGAGTCCTGCGGTCCACAATGGAGGTTTCGTCATGAGTAACCTGACGATCGAAGGCTGGTGCAAAATCAGCGGAGACCAAAAGTCCACCCCGGTGGGGGACATCCATTTTTACGTCGATGGCCCCCTCCATCTGCGTCTAGAGGAAGCTGAAGAGCGCCTACAGAAGACCCATGAGCGTGAAGCCATGGTCGATGTCGACATGGACTCAATGGATTTGATCATGCCAGAGGGATACAGCCCCTTGTCCGACTGCCAAATGCGCGTCTATTTGCACAACGAGCGCGGTCAGTTCCATTTGGTCGGGCATCGAGCGAGCGATGGTAGCTTGATCTATTCCAACGCGGTTTTGATTGATCAGCTGCTTTAGAAGCTACTACGCGATTCCAGGCATCGGCTTATCGCTGCGGGGGTAGTGCGGTGCTGAAAACTCAACTTATCTCTTAATTCCCCCCCTTTCCTCTTCAAACGATTAACTCAACGTTGGATTTGGTATATCCGGGCATCAGTTTTTTCAGAAAAAGCGCTTGTTCCGTCCATGCACTATACTTCTTGCTGACTTTACCACCCGTATGGGTGGTACTTGTCTACCCTGCTTGGGCGTCAGATTAATATTAATTTGACGATGCTGTTTAGTGGCGATGCTTTTGCATAACCAATGAGCAACAGGAATAGGATGAAGAGAAAATGGCAATAGCAATTATCTTAATTCTAATCGTTGTTGCATCAGTGCTGTTCAACATACTAGCGCCTTGGCATGCGACACCAGCAGCTTCCAACTGGGGATCAATAGACACCACCCAGTTCATCACCCTGATCATGAGTGGAATATTTTTCATCGCTGTCACGGTATTTATGGCGGTAGCCGTGATGCGTTATCGTCACAAGGAGGGCACCAAGGCGGCCTACCAGCCGGGAAATAAAAAGTTGGAAGTATGGTTAATTATCGTTACTTCGGTTGGTATTGCCTTGATGTTGGCGCCAGGCCTGATTGTTTACAGTGATTTCGTCCGGGTACCGAAAAAAGCTTATGAACTTGAAGTGGTCGCCCAGCAGTGGCAGTGGGCCTTTCGTTTTCCCGGGCAGGACGGGAAGCTGGGCAGATCGGATATCAAGTTTGTTGATTCCACCAACCCCTTCGGCCTTGATCCCAAGGATCCTGCCGGGCAGGACGATGTGCTTGTACTAAACAGTGAAGTTCACCTTCCACTCAATCAACCGGTAAAAGTTTTACTGCGTTCTAAAGATGTACTGCACGATTTCGATGTACCGCAAATGCGCGGCAAGATGGACATGGTGCCAGGGATGGTGTCGTACTTTTGGTTTACGCCAACTAAAACCGGGAAATATGAAATTATCTGCGCTGAATATTGTGGCGTGGGGCATTACAACATGCGCGACCATATGATCGTGGACGAACAGGACGCTTTCGATCAATGGCTGAGCAGCCAACCAACTTTTGCGCAAACATTAACGGCAGCTGCCAAGCCCAGTCGGGACAGCGTGCTGGAAAAAGGCCGCCTGTTGGTCGAAAAACTCGGCTGCGGTGCCTGCCATAGCCAGGATGGCAGTGCCAGTCTCGGCCCGGGATGGAAGGGGCTGTACGGCCGCACCGAACAGCTTGCCGATGGCTCCAGTGTGCTGGTCGATGAGGCCTACCTGAAAGCGGCGATCCTCGATCCGAAGGCCCGACGGGTACAGGGCTACCCGCCAGTCATGGTGGCCTATACTCTCAATGAAGATGAACTGGGTGCTCTCGTCGCCCTGATCAAATCACTGGGTACTGCGCGCCAAGGCGATGAACTTTCTACCGGCGAAGCGTCGGGCTCAGGTGACGACTTGGTGGCGCAGGGACAGCGGCTGGCCAAGTCGTTCGGCTGTCTGGCCTGCCACAGTGTCGATGGCAGTAAGGGCGTCGGTCCCAGCTGGCAGGGCCTGTATGGCAAGACAGAAACCCTTGACGACGATACGAGGATAAAGGTCGATGAGGACTATATAAAAGAATCGGTTCTTAAGCCTAACGCCAAAATCGTCAAGGGCTATGCAGCCATCATGCCTACCTTTGCGCCGAGTGATCAGGAGTTGAACGCACTGATCGCGTTTATCAAATCCAAAGCGAATGCCGGCGCTGATGCGAGCAAGGCGGAGCCAGGGAAGTAGCCGTTAAGAAGCCAGAAATACACCGAAACTTCAGCTGGAGGATGACGTGATGGCCTATGCGGAGCAAGCCGAAACAGAAGCACTGCACGAACCTAAAAGTTTCCTGACCAAATACATCTGGAGTCAGGACCACAAGGTCATCGCCATTCAATATTCCTTGACGGCTATATTCGTGGGTCTTATTGCCGTGGTGTTGTCCGATTTGATGCGCTTGCAGATTGGCTTCCCCGGTAGTTTGGGGTTCATGGACGCCAGTACTTACTATCAGGCGATGACCATGCACGGCATGATCATGGTCGTTTATTTGCTGACGGCCTTGTTTCTGGGTGGCTTCGGCAACTATCTGATCCCACTGATGGTGGGCGCCCGCGACATGGTCTTCCCCTATGTCAACATGCTGAGTTACTGGACCTACCTGCTAGCGGTACTGGTGTTGCTCGCCAGTTTTTTTGTCCCTGGCGGCCCCACCGGTGCGGGCTGGACGCTCTATCCACCACAGTCCATTACTAAGGGGACACCGGGGACCGAGTGGGGCATCGTGCTGATGCTCGTCTCACTGGCGATTTTTATTGTCGCAACCACCATGGGTGGGTTGAACTACGTCACCACGGTGTTGCAGGCGCGCACGCACGGCATGACATTGTTTCGCATGCCGCTCTCCGTATGGGGAATCTTCATGGCCTCGATTATGGCTTTGCTGGCTTTCCCGGCGTTGTTTGTCAGTGCGATCATGACGCTGTTTGACAAACTGTTGGGCACCAGCTTCTTTATGCCCGCGATCATCTCGCTGGGGCAGCAGCTCGATCACCAAGGTGGCAGCCCAATATTATTCCAGCATCTGTTCTGGTTCTTCGGCCACCCGGAAGTCTATATCGTTGCTCTCCCCGCGTTTGGTCTGGTCTCCGACTTGATCAGCACACATGCGCGTAAAAGTATCTTCGGCTACCGAATGATGGTGTGGGCCATTATTGCAATTGGCGTACTCAGCTTTGTGGTCTGGGCACACCATATGTATGTCAGCGGAATGAACCCCTACTTTGGCTTTTTCTTCGCCACCACCACCTTGATCATCGCGGTGCCGACCGCACTGAAAGTCTACAACTGGGTGCTGACCCTGTGGCGGGGCGACATCCATCTGACCGTGCCGATGTTGTTTGCCCTGGCCTTTATCGTCACCTTCCTGGTCGGCGGTCTGACCGGGTTGTTTCTCGGCAATGTGATCGTGGATATTCCGCTCTCGGACACCTATTTCGTCGTAGCCCATTTTCATATGGTCATGGGGGTCGCACCGGTACTGGTGGTGTTCGGCGGCATTTATCATTGGTTCCCGAAAGTAACCGGGCGGATGACGAACGACACCCTGGGCAAGCTGCATTTCTGGATTACCTTTCTGGGCACCTACGCCATCTTCTTCCCCATGCACTACCTGGGTTTTCAGGGCATGCCACGCCGCTATTACGCCTATGACAACTACGCGTTCATCCCGCAGTCGGCGCAAGAATTGAATGCCTTCATTACGGTGGTCGCATTGACCGTCGGCGTTTCCCAACTGCTGTTCCTGTTCAACCTGGCCTGGAGCGTATTTAAAGGCAAGCCCGCAGGCAGTAATCCCTGGGGCGCGGCCAGTCTGGAATGGCAAACGCCGGACACCCCGCCGATACACGGTAACTGGGGAGCGAAGCTGCCGGTCGTGCATCGCTGGGCCTATGACTACAGCGTGCCGGGAATAGAACAGGATTTCGTTCCGCAAACGGTCTCCGACGAGGAGCTGGAGCAGATGCGGCAACTCAGTGCCGGAACCAAAATAGCGGACGTTAAAACATGAACAGACTGCTATTGAGAAACGCCGACGGTGCTGACCCCGGCGGCAGTTGGAGGGGTGATCCTGAGGGTATTCAGGCCGCCGAAGGTGCCGATAGAATCCAAAACGCAAGAATAGGCCTGCGCTTGTTTCTGGCCGTGGTGAGCTCGTTATTCTTTCTCTTCCTGGTCGCCTTTATCGAGCGCTCACAAATGGCCGACTGGCTACCCCTGACAGAGCCCTTGGCGCCTTTAGCCAATCTATGGCAGCTGTGGCTAAATTCGGCTTTTCTGGTACTCAGTTGCATCGCACTGCAGTGGTCGCGTATGGCCGCCCGACAGGCTCGACTGGGCGCAACTGTCATTGGCTTTGCATTGGGGGGCGTATTTGCAATTGCCTTTCTGACGGGACAACTCTTGGTCTGGCAGCAATTTGTCGCCTGGGGCTACTTTGTCGCCAGCAATCCGGCCAACAGTTTCTTCTACTTGTTGACCGGCCTGCATGGGGTCCACCTGCTGGGTGGGCTGATCGCCTGGAGCAGAACCGTCGCTAAATTCCTGCATCGCGTTCCGTTGTCGCAACTCAGTGCCAGCGTAGAGCTCTGTGCCATCTATTGGCATTACTTACTGGGTCTTTGGTTCGTGCTATTCGCCCTGTTGACCAGCACGCCGGAAACCTATGACGCCATCGCCAGATTCTGCGGCCTGAGGTGAAAAGCCATGGCATCGCACCCACCAGCCCCAGTCGAATCCAGTTCATCCAATCCACCAAGCTCGCCACCTGCACCGGGATGGCAGGGCATCGCCAGCGACTGGTCCTCGGATAGAGAGGCTTTCAAGCAGGTCCCTTGGGGCAAGGCGATGATGTGGATATTCCTGCTCAGCGATACTTTTGTATTCACCTGTTTTTTAACCGGCTACATGTCGGTACGCATGACCATCACCGCCGCTTGGCCGAACCCCAGTGAAGTGTTCGCATTGACGATCGGCGGTAGAGAAATCCCGCTTATTCTGATCGCCATCATGACCTTTGTGCTGATCAGTAGCAGCGGCACCATGGCCATGGCAGTCAATTTCGCCTATCGCCATGATCGCGCGAAAACCGCTGCCCTGATGCTGGCGACCGCAGCCTTCGGTGTGACCTTCGTCAGCATGCAGGCATTTGAATGGAGCAAGCTCATCGCAGAAGGGGTGCGTCCCTGGGGGAACCCTATGGGGGCGGCACAATTTGGTGCCAGCTTTTTCATGATTACCGGTTTTCACGGACTGCATGTGTCAGTCGGTGTCATCTACCTCAGCATTGTGGCGCTGAAAGTATTGCGGGGAGATTATGAGCGCTCCGGAAACTATCAGATCGTCGAGATAGCCGGGCTTTACTGGCACTTCGTCGACTTGGTGTGGGTGTTTATTTTTGCGTTCTTCTATTTATGGTAGGTCTAAGAGACTGTTCATGATCGTCACAAGCATGGCCGAGCGCAGTAGATCGTGAACAGGTTCTGAAGAGGAGCACTGATGATGGCGCATACTCAGGGTCAGCAACATCCAATTAGTTTGTACCTTAAAATTTGGGGGCTGTTATTCGTCCTCAGTACACTGTCGTATCTTGTCGACTATTTTCACTTCCATGGCTACCTCAGGTGGTCCCTGATTATCACGCTCATGTTGTTGAAGGCAGGTTTAATTGTCTCCATCTTCATGCATATGGCCTGGGAACGGTTGGCCATGGTCTACGCCATATTGGTGCCGCCTTTGTGTTTACTGGTGCTCGTTGGACTGATGGCCACCGAGGCAGACTATGTTTTCCTCAGCCGGGTAATTTTCTTCGGCCAATAAGCGACTTCCGACTTCCGGATGGCCTTAAGCCTCCAGGGGCTAACCCGATATCACTCGTTTGAACTGATGCCATTTGTGCAGCCAGGCTACTGTCCAGTGGGGGGCTGCCGTTCCCGTGCCGGCGATTTTCAGCCTTGGATGATGTTCGATTACCCGGTCCAATACCGATTCCTGATCCGGCTCAACATCCACGAAGAAGATATGTTTGCCCTCTTCTACCACCTGTTTAAAACTGCGGAAGTGAGTGTTCGGCACCTGGATACCAAAAAAACCGCCTTCCCAGATACAGAAGCCCACTATAACAATGGCAAGGAAGATAAAAGGCACCCAGCCTGCGGCGGATTCGGTCCAACCCAGCCAATAGGCGCCGCCAAGGACCAGCGCCGCGAGTGGCACACCGACCACCGCACCAATCTCGCCAGAGTGAACAGCATCTTGTTGCATTAACGAGTTAACCTCGTGGAGGTGATGTTGTTCAACATCAGCAACTTTTTCACTGAGCACATGAATTTGTTCGGTATTGATGCCGTTGGCTTCCAATTCATTTTCAACGGTTTCAAGATCGTCGAGATTGTCACTGATGTAATAGTGTCGATTCATGCCACACCTCCCATCTCGTGTTTGCTGTAGACCTCCTCTGTCCTGCAGCCGTTAACCGAGATTTGCAGTCGGTATCTGTACCCGTGGGGAACGCTGCACACTTCATGCAATTTGATAGAAGTATAGCACCCCTAGCATGCAGGCCAGGCAGCGTCAAGACCTAAAAACAGCATTAGGGCCTGACGCAACCCCCTGCACTTGAAATGGTGGCTGTGCTCAGGTCGCCCTCGGGCGCGTCGGCTTCTTGAATCCCCCCTCCACTTCTACCTCTACCCCTACCTCTACCTCTAACTGCGCTCAGGATCTTGCACGCAGTGGATTTACTCATGTGCCCGGGTTCACCACGCTGGCCGCACGCAGTCGCGCGGACTCGCCGCGTATTCCTGCCGTGGCTTACTGCCAAGGTACACCTCTTCGCAACGAAATCGAGGCGCGCGGCCCTCCACTCTTGCTCAAGGCCACCGACATCGTGACAGCGCCGATCACAACTCTGTCCGGCTCTGGCGCTGTGGGCGGCAAGATTCAAGCTCACATCGTTACCGTCGAACGGCAGTGCCTTCAGCAATTCGCCCTCACCACTTTCATCGAAACGCCAAAAAATCCAATGCTAACGACTATTTCGGAAACTGCCAGGCGTCACCCCGACGACCTTCTTGAAGGCTCTTGCCATATGGCTCTGATCAAAAAATCCGCAGCAAAAAGAGGCGTCCGCAATACTCGCGCCCTTGCGTAGAAGGTTTTGTACGTGGGCGATTCGTTTCTGGATTTGATAGCTGTGGGGAGAGATGCCGACGTTCTTTTTGAACACCCGGATCATGTACAGAGGATCGAGATCAACAAGCTTGGCGAGGTCTTCCAGCGGTATGTTTTTATCGAAATCATCCTCCAGCTTCTTCTTGATGCGTTTTACCGCATCACGCTCAGCGGCATCCGAAGACTTTATGTTCACCCCATGCCTCTGAAAGAGCTGTGTGACCAGCTCCAGCAGGATGGTCTCGCGCTCAAGGCTTGGGTTGGACGTCTCAATGACCTGATGGTGATACAAGAACGATTGGGCAAAAACGTCGTCTTGAGTCAGCGCTTGTTGAAAAAGATGAATGTGCCCGGAAGAAACCCCGTCCTGAAAGACCACTTTATTAAGCCATGCCGGGTCAATGTAGAGCATCCGATACATCCAGCCTTCGTCGCTTCCGGGAAGTCCGTCATGTATCTCTCCGGGGCTGATGGTGACCACGCTCCCCGCAGCTCCCAAGTGATGGGCGCCACGATAGAAGAGCTTTTCAACGCCGCTGCTGATGACGCCGATCGCGTAGCGGTCATGTGAATGCCTGCCAAATGACTGGGTACTGTAGCGAGCGGACAACAATTCACAATCGCCCTCAGGTATCCGCCAGAAGCGAGAGAAATCCTCATTGATTGTTGGGGAGTTTTTGCGGCGCCGACGCTCTTCCATGACCTGTCCAGTTTTGTGCAATACGTTCGAAAAATGGCCAGATAAACTTAGCACCCATTCCATAATGCAAGCTAGGGGAAATAATGCCGACAACACTAGTTATCGGGGACTTCAGTAAGTCCTCCTGGTCATTTCGGGCGTGGCTGGTTCTTGTGACAGCTGATGTTTCGTTTGAAACCATTCAAATAAAACTGGAAGAACAAGATACTCGCGAACGTATTCTAAAGTACTCTCCTTCAGGAAAGGTACCCGCGCTGCTTCAGGACGACATTGTTATCAACGACAGCCTGGCCATCTCTGAATATATTGCCAGCCTCTACCCTGAAGCACACTTGTGGCCGCAAGAACAACGCATCAAAGCGTTGGCTCGGGCCGCGGCGGCAGAAATGCATTCTGGCTTTACTAATGTACGTACGCAGATGTCATTTGGTATGAACACCGGTGACACCCCAGAAATGTTGACGCCTGAAACGAAAGATGAAATTCAGCGCATCTTCGACATCTGGAGCCACTTAAGAAAGGTGAGCAGCTCCACGACGTTCCTCTGCGGTGATTTCGGGATTGTGGATGCCATGTTTGTCCCTGTCGTTTTCCGCTTTCGTCGCTACGGGATTGCCGTTCCAGCGCCGCTGCAAGCCTACGTCGATGCGGTGCTGGCTTACTCGCCGGTGCAGCAATGGCTGCAGCGGGCCGCCGAAGAGAGCTAGTGTGCTGTCTCAGAAAAAACGTTCTCTTTGGACTGTGATGCCATCGCCTCTCGCGCACGCTGGATCTTGCGCAAGATGTCTTCACCTTTTGCATTCCAGACGTATAGGCTTGGCTGAGC